>CAZEBL010000165.1:0-7340 GCA_964510325.1 uncultured Melioribacter sp.
CCGGTCCCCACATGGATTTATCAGTTCCGGTGGTTTTTTTCAGGAGTTCTTCAGCTTGCTTTGCCAGATATCTTCCATCTTGAGAAAACCTAGAATGTTTTTCATCGGTAAGAATAATGTTTGAATAAAAGCTTAATGTCGGGGCATCCCGGAAAAGATCAATCACAGCAGTATCAAGATCAGGAATTAAAATCATATCGCTGTTTTCAACCTTTTTAAAACCATAGCTTGAACCATCGAATCCAACTCCTTCCTTAATCATTTTAGACATCACACTATCATTAACCGGTAAAGATATGTGATGTAATCTACCGGTTAGATCAATAGCTTTTAAGTCTAAAACTTCTATCTTGTTCTTTTTGATAAGTGCATTAATACTTTGCAAAGAATGTTTAGGCATAAATTTCTCAAAAAAATTATAGAGATAAAAAAGCCCCGTATAATACGGGGCTGAATAAAAATCAATTTACTTACTTAATTTTATAATTAATAGCAGAAATACCGGGAAAAACTGCCGTCGTATCAAGTTCTTCCTCAATTCTTAATAACTGATTGTACTTTGCAATTCTATCAGTTCTGCAAGCCGATCCGGTCTTAATTTGTCCGGCATTGGTAGCAACTGCAACATCTGCAATTGTAGTATCTTCAGTTTCACCAGAGCGGTGACTTATTACAGAAGTATAACCAGATCTCTTAGCCATTTCAATACAATCTAAAGTTTCTGTTAAAGTTCCAATCTGATTCAGTTTGATTAAAATAGAATTAGCAATTCCTTTTTCAATTCCTTTTGCCAAATATTCTGTATTGGTTACAAATAAATCATCGCCTACCAACTGGATTTTATTTCCAACTTTATCAGTCAATAATTTCCAACCATCCCAATCGAATTCTGCCATACCATCTTCGAGTGAAATTATTGGATATTTGTTGATCCAGTTAACCCAGTAATCAACCATTTTTTCCGGTGAGATGTAGGATTTATCCGACTTAAATAAGTAGTAGGATTTTTTTTCATTATCCCACATTTCTCTGGCAGCAGGATCGAGCGCAATAAAAATATCTTTACCGGCTTTGAAACCGGCTTTCTCAATGGCTTCAAGAATAACTTCGATTGCTTCATCATTGGATTTTAGATTAGGTGCAAAACCACCTTCGTCACCTACAGCAGTATTATAACCTTTCTTTTTAAGAACCGCTTTTAATGTATGAAATGTTTCAACACCATAACGAAGTGCTTCTGCAAATGTAGGTGCGCCAACCGGCATTACCATGAATTCCTGGAAGTCAACATTATTATCGGCATGTTTTCCTCCATTAAGAATATTCATCATTGGTACCGGTAATGTCCTTGCACTTGTTCCGCCGATATAACGATATAAAGGGAGTCCCAGAGATTCAGCTGCAGCTTTTGCACATGCTAACGAGACACCTAAAATTGCATTCGCGCCAAGTTCTGCTTTAGTAGGAGTTCCATCCAGCTGAATCATCATGTTATCAATTGCAACCTGATCTGTAGCATCAAAATCAATCAACTCATCGGCAATTTTAGTATTAACATTTTCAACAGCTTTCTTAACCCCTTTACCAAGATATCTGGATTTGTCGCCATCCCTTAATTCAACTGCTTCATTTTCACCTGTGGACGCACCACTTGGGATAGCAGCTCTTCCTACAATTCCGTTTTCTAAAGTTACCTCTACTTCAATAGTTGGGTTTCCTCTTGAGTCAAGAATTTCGCGTCCCCATACATCTACTATAGTTGTCATTATACATTCTCCTTTTGTAATTAAGTATATATCATAATTTTTAGTTATGAAATTTAGTAAAATAGGAAGAATTGATGCTTAAAAAATCATAAAAATTTTTTATGTTTGTATTGGTGATGGAGTTCACCGCTTATCTAACGAAGCAGACCCTATATTAAAGGGAAACCGCCCACCATGGCTGATAACTCCTACAGATTACTTTCAAAGGGGAATTAATATGATAAACTATTTAATAGTTTCTGCTGGTGCAGCTATTGGAGGAGCCGCAAGATATTGGCTCTCAAATTTTGTTTATAATTTTTTACCTCAAAATTTTCCTTACGGAACATTAACAGTAAATTTTATAGGCAGCATTATACTAGGTATTGTGGTATATTTTTTTGACAGCAAAGAATTAATCTCACCCGGATTCAGATTGTTTCTTACAATTGGATTCTGTGGAGGTTTTACAACTTTTTCAACATTTTCAATGGAAACAATTAATTTATTCAGGGATTCACAAATTTTGTTGGCATTGTTAAATATTTTTTCAAGTATTATTCTCTGTTTAGCTGCAGTTTATCTTGTTTCAATAAATTCCAAGATATAATGGAGGTTCAGATGCAAATTAAAGGAGAGGCAAAACTATTAAGAATTTTTCTAGGTGAATCGGATAAAATTCATTCAAATACAGTTTATGAGACAATTGTACTCGAAGCCAGAAAAGCAGAATTAGCCGGCGCTACAGTTTTCAAGGGAATTATGGGATTTGGAGGTAGAAGTAGAATACATACATCAAAGATTTTAAGATTGTCAGAAGATATGCCGCTAATAATAGAAATTGTTGACGAAGAACAAAAGATAGATAAATTTATTACGATTGTAGAGCAAATATTCGATGAAGCAAATTGCGGCGGGTTAATTATTATAGAAAGAGCTGAGATAATAAAATATATAAAATAGATTTGGATCTTATAATTGCTGTTATTGGAAAGAGCCAGCCTAATAATTATATTTCTATTGAATAATTACAAATTTCGATATAATTCTTAGTAATCGTTCTGTGTATAGCGTTCATATTTTATGGTGAGCAGCGGTCCTAATCCCGATTTCATCGGGACGGAGGTTCAAGTTTCCAAATTTGTTCTTTACAAATAAATTTTATGCCCCGGTAGCTCAGTGGATAGAGCAGCGGTTTCCTAAACCGTTGGTCGGAGGTTCAACTCCTCTCCGGGGTACAACTATCTAAAAAGGATAAATATGAAAAAAGTAATGTCTGCTTTTGTTTTCGCTCTTGTAGATATTGTCTGTTTTCTTCAAGGCGGTGTAATTTTAGCATATTCCCTATTTCATATCAGTTATAAAGTAGAAATTGTTCGTGGAGAAGGATTCAATACTGTTGAGATGCAAAATGTTCCGGTTGCTATTGGAGGTTATTATTACTACTCAGAGCCTTACATTAAAGTCGCTTTAATTGGGATTGCATTAATAATAACTGGATTTTTAATGAGAAGTTGGCGAAAAAATTATTAATTTTGCTAAAAGAATTTAATCCTCCAATGAATAATAGTATTTCATTGTGACCCGGGTTACTATTTACCAGCGACTAAAAACTTATTTTTATATAAATATTTTCTAACAAAAAACGAAGGGTATTCTATGAAGAAACTTTCACTTGTTTTATTTGTATTTTTTCTAACATTCTTAAGCACAAATTCTTTTGCACAATTTAAGGAGTTTGGTTTAAAGGGCGGTATTCAGGTAAATGGCGCATTATCGGCAACAGAATTTGAAGATGATAACGGAATTGCACTTTCATCATATCTATTTAGGGCATTTTTAAGATTCGAGTTATCAAAATATTTTAATGCAGAACTTGGTGCCGGATATGGTAATTTAAGTGGTGACGATTTTAACTACACGACATTGAAAAAAGGGACGGGTGAATATAGCACTTCAATTATTCCAATTGATGCCCGGTTACTCTACACTCCATTCGATCTCGAAAGCTGGAATCCATACTTTTATGCCGGTATCGGTTTAATGAATTATAATGTTGGAACAAAACCAAGCGTTGTTTCTCCAAAACCTGTTGAAGCCGACGGTTGGTCAGCTGTTTTTCCAATCGGTTTGGGAACTGAAATTAAATTGAGTGACGAAGTATTGTTAGATCTGAGTGTTGGACTCAATTATTCTATGACTGAAAACATTAATTTCTATAAGATTGATGAATTCAATGATGGTTATTTCAATATTGGTGCCGGTATTACATTTGCCGGTGAAAGTATGAACTCCGATAAGGATAAAGACGGTTTAACAAAACGAGAAGAATTAGAAATCGGTACCGATCCAAATAATCCTGATACCGATGGTGATGGACTAAATGACGGTGCTGAAGTTAAACAATACAATACAGATCCTAAAAATCCTGATAGCGATGGCGACGGTTTGAAGGATGGTGAAGAAGTATTTACTTACAAAACCAATCCTGCTAAAGCAGATACTGATGGTGATGGTCTTAACGACGGTGAAGAAGTTCTAAAGTATAGGACAGATCCATTGAAAGCCGACACAGATGGCGATGGTTTGAAAGATGGTGAGGAAGTTCTAAAATATAAAACCGATCCATTGAAAGCCGATACTGATGGTGATGGATTAAATGACGGTGAAGAAGTAATGAAACACAAAACCGATCCATTAAAAGTTGATACCGATGGCGGATCAGTTGGTGATGGCGTTGAAGTTAAACGCGGAACCAATCCATTAGACCCGAGCGATGATGTTCCTGTTGCTGTCGTTGATAAAGAACAATCATTCGATATGGTATGGTTTGCACTTAACAGCTCTAAACTTTCTAAGACAGCAAAAACTACACTCGATAATGTTTACGATGTATTTGCTAAACTTGAAGATGCTAAACTCTATTTAAGTGGTCATACCTGCTCATTAGGTTCGGATGAATATAACATGAAACTTTCTACAAAGAGAGTTAATGCTGTTAAAGATTATCTTGTAAAGAAAGGAATTAATGCAAGTGTAATTACAACCGAATCATTTGGAGAAACCAAACCGGCATTCCCGAATGACAATGAAAAGAACAGAAGCAAGAACAGACGAGTTGAGATAAAAGCTACATACAAAGAAAAGAAATAAGTAGGTTATTTTTAATAACAAAAAAGGGTTTGCTTTTGCAAACCCTTTTTATTTTAAAGAGTTATTTTTTTACTGCCGTCCAGTTCCCGCCCATTCCAGTACCGGACCATGATCCTGATCCATTTTCATAATTTACTTTACCATTAAACTGCGCAACTTTCATACTCATAATCTCAACATCACATACAAATGTTCCGTCTGGTAAAATTTTCCCGTTAAATCTTGCATCATAATTCTGGCCTTGTGTAGCAATACTTTTGAGAAAACTAAAAGTATTATCCTCATTAACATTAAATTCAATAGTATCGTTATAATCACCTTTAACAGTAAGAACCCATGTTCCCTGGAAGGTATCTTTTTGAAAAAGAGAGCAAGCAGAAAATAGAAATAAGACAGTAATGAAAGAAATAACACTGGATTTCATTTATCACCTCATATGTTTTGTGGATCCAAGCCGGATTTTTTGAATAGTTCTTTATACTTCGATTTAACTATATCTTTCAATTCATCAAGCGAATTAATAAAGTCCGAAAGCGCAATATCTCCACCAAACTTAAAATAATATTCAACCAATATTTCCAGATATAGATATGTTATTTTAGAAATCGATTCAAATGAAGCCGAGGTATCTTTTCCTAATTTACCCAGGAATTCCTCTTCTTCAGGACGAATAAGATCTTCCTCTTCAAGAATGGAAAAATTATCGAACTCACCTTCAATTTCGCTTCGCTTTGCCCATATTCTTGCGAGCTGGAGTAAAACACTTACAATTTCTTTAAGTTTTTGATCCCTCGCAATTTTTAATTCTTCTATTGTTCTATCCTTAATTGTCTCTTCAATAGAATCGATATTCAATTTTTCCAGAATTGAAGAGAGTTGAAAAGCTTTCTCTTTTCCTTTAACCATTTCCTTAAATTTGTGATGAATTTTTTCATCGAAAGCAATTTCTGAATCGCTTCTGATATTAAAGGAATAGAGCAGTTCTAATATTTCATCTTTTCTATTAGGGAATTTACGGTCTAAAAATTCTTCTGTATATTCCAGAGATTCTCCGTCTAGAGATGGATGATCTATTAAACTAATCAGATACGATTTTAGTTTAAGCAAGATAAGAAAGAGATCGAATTGCTCATTGCTCATATACGACTTTATATTTTATAATAAAGTACCTCTAAGGAAAAACATTGCAACTGAAAAGTAAATAACAATTCCAGTAACATCAACAAGGAGGGTTGCAACAAAAGGAGCCGACGAAGTAGCCGGATCGAACCCGATTCTTTTTAATATAAACGGAAGCATTGAACCCATTAAACATCCCCACATAACAACACCAACAAGTGATGTTGAAACGGCCACTGCCACTAAAAACCAATGTTCACCATATAAGTGAGCTGATTCCTGCCAAATAAATATTCTTAAAAATCCTATCATTGCCAATATTGATCCCAAAACAAAACCAGTTATAATTTCTCTTCTAAAAACAAAGAACCAATTTTTCAAAGTCAACTAGCCAAGAGCAAGTGAACGGATAATAAGCGTAGAAGCTTGAGAGCCGGAGTTTCCACCGCTCGATATTATCAACGGGATGAACAATGCCAGAACAACAGCTCTACTAATTTCGTGTTCAAAAAAACCCATTGCAGTAGCAGTGAACATTTCTCCAACAAACAGAATACTTAACCAACCCGCCCGTTTTTTAATCATAGCTAATATTGAAGAAGAAGGATACGGTTCATCAAGGGTTTCCATACCGGCAATTTTATGAATGTCTTCTGTTGTTTCTTCTTCAGCAATATCCATAACATCATCAAATGTAACAATACCAACCAAAATACCGGCAGTATCTATGACTGGTAATGCTGTTCTATCATATTTCTTGAATAACTCAACTGCTTTTTCCTGGTCATCGGTAACACTTAAAGTAACAAAATTGAAGTCCATCAAATCTGAAACAACAGTATCTAATGGCGAAAGAAGAAATTCGCGGATTTTAATATCATCCAAGAATCTTCCACGTTTATCAACCACATAAATTACATTAAGAGTTTCTTTATCTCTTCCATTCTCTCTGATAAAATCCAGAGTGTGTTTAACAGTCCAACTTTCCTCAACCGCAATATAGTCAGGGGTCATAACCCTTCCTATACTATTTTCCGGGTAACCCAACAACTGTTGTGCAATTTTTCTTTCCAATGGAGATAAGTATGTTAGTAACTGCTTAACGACATTTGGAGGCATCTCTTCAAAAAGTGCAGTTCTATCGTCAGGAGACATTTCATTAAGAATTTCTGCAAATTTTTCCTTACCTAAAGAATGGATAAGATTCGATTGAGTATCAAAATCGAGATACTCAAAAACGTCGGCGGCCAATTCCTTAGGAAGAAGTCTGAATAGAAGAATTTGCTCTTCTTCATCAATTGAATAGATAAGATCCGCAAGATC
>CAZEBL010000166.1:0-7212 GCA_964510325.1 uncultured Melioribacter sp.
CGCGTGAAGGTTATTCTGTTAGTCGAGTTACCTACTGCGTTTAATGTGCCGTTGACAATTAATTTTTTATCTGAAGCAAAATTAAGTAGCGTTCCTCCTTGGATTGTAAGTGTAACTCCACCATTTACTACCAGATCCTGACTAAAGTACCAATTTCCGACCGGAAGTGTTGTGTTAATATCTATAACACTATTATTGATTTGAAAATCCGCTTTTGCAATTCCGGCTGAATACTGAAAATTTTTGAATATAAATCCTGAAGAGATGTTTTGGAAATAATTCTCATTTTGATTATACCAATTGCTGTTGGGATTTGAGTAGAAAGCAAATCTTTTGCCATCACCGGGCAAATAAAAAATATTAGATTCACCAACTTCTACCTGACCATAGTAAGGGCCGCCCACTATTTGATCATTCACTACTTTTCTTACCTCAAGTTTATCTCTACCACTTATGGGATTTTGAACCCCGGTATCATACTGATCGTCTATCCAATTAGTTTTCCCATGAGCGGCTTCAATATCAATATCTTTGCTATACCAATAAGTGAAATCACTACCGTTTAATAATCCATCACCTTTAGTGTGCCATATTAAAACTGCTCCCTTTTCTTTATCTACCGTAGGAAAATTTTTAAATACATAACTTCTATTCGGAACTATGTATGTCACATAAAATTTTTGGTTAGGTACTGCATTATTAGGTAAGGTTGGTGGAGTATAAAGATACAACGCTTTTGAAAATTGATAATCCTGTAAAGTAAAATTAGTCAAGTCGTTGGTAATATTTGTTGGCGAAATCCACCCATTAACAGCGCTATATGTAGGATTATAGGGAGACGGTTGAGTAAAGACTCGCTGGTCATCATAGAACCCAAGAATATGCGACATTGCATCAAAACTACCAAGGCCCCAGTGGTTAAATGTTGTTAAGCCAGCATGTTCCTGATCGTTGAAACCAAAGTAAAAATGACCATTTTCGTGGACTATTACACCATAATAATTATCCCTATTTATTCCCCGGCTTTCATGATTTACTCGTAATTTTATGAAACCATTGTTACCTTGATCATTGGTTATATATTCATAACTATAACCACCACCGGGATAGGCAACGCCCCAATTACCAGGACCAATAGAAGTAAAATGCACCTCAACAATCCCGTCACCATTCCAATCATAAAACGCAAAGTTTACATTAACATCAGCAGTTTGAAAAACATAATTCATATTAGTCGCTGTGTGACTGTGTTGAGGAGGTACTGTTAACATTTCATAAGCATGGGTTGCATCTCTTTTTAATACTGTTGGTTGATAAAGAAAATTACCATGCGTTGATTCACTAAAATATTGTGGTAAATGAAGTTCAAATAATGGATCAAACCAGCTTGGCAAAACACAACCAGAACCTGGATCCATAGCAATTATTACAACCTCTCTAATAGTTTCTTGAGCTAAAGTCATAATTCCATTTAGATTCTTTGCCGGTTGATATTTGGGACTAACATGCACGATATCGCTAAAATTCTGGGCAAATATCCGTAGCGAAATAAGAAAAAAAATTACGCAAAATAACTTGTTCTTTTTCATAGATAATCCCCCTTGTTATTTTAAATAAACCATTTGTTTTGAAATTTGTTGTGTCGGTGTTTTTAATCTGTATAGATAAACACCGCTGGTAAGATTATACTGTTGCGGATTAAAAACTATACTGTGCATTCCCTCATTCATTCCTTTATCAATTAGCTTAGCTATTTCTTTACCCAACAAATCATATACTGTTATTATGATGTGTTCCTGTTTGGGTAAGTAATATGAAATAATTGTTAACCCATTAAAGGGGTTGGGATAGTTTGGAAAAAGATAATATGAACTTGGGGTATTTTTTTCATTAATTTCTACACTTACCGGATCACCGTTTTCATCTTTGAGCAAATAGGAAATGTAAAGTTTCGGATTAAAATCACCGTTTCCCAATGAATCAACCTTAACATCTCTGTCTGAACTGAAAATTAGAACTTTACCGTCTTCAGATATCCAGGGATACATATCGGAGCCACCGGCTATAGAGCCCGGCCATTTTACTGAGTCTGGGTAATAACCTCGCGAATTAATGTTTAGATAATAAGGCGTTCCCCATTCTTTTTTATTGTCATCCCAGTATGATACCGCTAATTCTTGTTTTCTCTTTAACGATTGGCTAAGTGGTTCTTCATAAATACTACGCCAGTAATGTTGACCAAAATAGAGTTTCTTTTTGTTAGAAGTTAAACTCAGGCCATATTTATCATTATCTCGAAAAGGATGTCTATAAATATTTGCAAAACTATCAGCTATCGCCCATTCATTTTTCTGTTTATCAAAAGTGTAATAATAAATAGTAGCTAATCCAATATGATTGCTGATTGTATAAACAGTATCTTCACTTACTTCATATAAATACCCGTCTCCTCGTCTGCTGTTTATAACATCACCCATATTCACTATTGCACCCCAATCTTGTGTATTTTTATCCCAAGTGCTTTTCCATATATCTACTCCTTTACCAACAGTCCAGTGGGCTATATATAAGCGTTTTCCATCTCGACTAATTGAACATGAAAATGGGGCATACTGCCCTGGTATGTTTATCTTCTCATTTAGTCTCAACGTGTCCCATACAGTTTTATCATTAACCATTTTTTTTATTGCCCTGTAAACTCCATTGCCGCCAGTATAATAAATAGTATTTAAATTTTTTGTAAATGTCGGTGTATCATACCATTTATATTTTTGGTTTAGAGCACTATCCAGCAAAATTGGCTTGCTCCATACTTCTGGCGAAGTAGGCCAATCTTGTGTGTATACTATTGAGGCTATTAGAAATAGTAATAAATTTAATTTAGATATAATTTTCATTAACATACCTTTAATAAAGGAGTTGTTTAAGAAATTATTGTACCAATTTTCTCTTCCCAAATAAATCTGGAAGGACAACTAATCACAGGTTTTAATGTTTACGGCTCTTTCATCTCTCCCCCTTCTTTTAGTTCTTAAATTAATTTGCGGAGTATTACGGGTATGCTGGTTGTTTGCTGCGGGTATAAGAGAGAAAAACCGAGAAGCTGCATGGTAATATTTAATTTCCGGAGGTTCAGATATACTCCGTTATTTTCTCACTTCAAATCTACACTTTATTTTTTTAAAGTCAATTGAATTCTAACTACACAGATTCAAAACTTGCGAAATATGCGCCGACCCTTGCTTAAGCGTACAAATAAGATAGAGAATTAATCATCTTCACTTTATCTCCGATTTATCTTTAAAGTAAAAAACCCCAACTTTTGTTGGGGTTCATCTGTAAAGCTATAGTATCCTTATTATTTACTCATTCCCAGCTCTTCTGCGGGAGACAGAACATTTGGTTTTTCTTTAACAAATATTTTCAAAATTTTCTTAACACGTATCGGAATTGAAACACGTAATTCTTCAATCTTGGTATAAACAATCGGTACAACTATAAGAGTAAGGAAGAGCGAGCTTGTCAATCCGCCTATTAATGCCCATGCAAGACCCGATTTCCATTCGGCACCAGGGCTTCCGGATAATGCGATCGGCATCATTCCAAATATCATTGTTAATGTTGTCATAAAGATTGGGCGGATTCTCATTCTGCCGGCATCAAGAATGGCTTCAATTACACCCTCTCCCTGACTTCTCATAAAGTTAGTCCTATCAACAAGAAGAATAGCATTCTTTGCTACAAGTCCCGTCAACATTATTATTCCAAGAATTGTAAATATGTTAAGCGCCTTCATCATCAACGCTAATGCAACAAGAGCACCTATCATTGCAAGCGGAATCGAGAATAATATTATAAACGGATAAACGAATGAATCATACAATGCAACCATCACCATGTAAGTAAACAAAATGGCAGCAAGCAATGCTAAGCCAAGACTTGCAAATGATTCTCTCTGATTCTTTACATCACCCTGAAAACTATAAGTAACGCCCGGAGGGAAATTATACGATTTCAATTCCTTATCAATCTGAGCAGAAATTGTTCCTGTGGTAACTCCGGTTTGAACCTGAGAATAAAGAGTAACCGCCGAACTTCTTGCCTCTCTTTGTAGCTTTGTAGGACCGGTAGAACGGTAAATGTTAGCAAACTGTTTTAAGTAAATCTGCTGACCTTTACGGTTAACAAAACTTATATTGCCGAGGTCTTCTGTTCTTGATCGGTCGAACTGGTCTAAAATTATTCTAACATCATATTCAGTGTTGTTTTCTTCAAGTTTTACTTCGTCATTACCGGTTAGCGCAACCTGTAATGCCTGTCCAACTTCCGCAATTGTAAGTCCAAAACTCGTTAGCTTTCTTCTGTCAATATCAACGCGGGTTTCCGGATTACCCTGTTCAGCCGACAAACGAACATCTGCAGTGCCCGGAATTTTCTTAACTATATTTTGAATATCGTTTGCAGCTTTAACAACATCATTATAATCGGGACCATTAATTACCATTTGAACTGGAGTCTGGTTGGCAACACCAAAAATTCCAACGGGATTTACGCGAACCTTAACACCGGGAACCTGTTGTGCTAACATTTTTATTTCATTTCCAACTTCATCAGTTGATCTCTTCCTTTTGTTTTTAGGAAGGAGTGTAACTGTAATTTCAGTTGAGTTACTCGATGAAAATCCGATAAGTCCTTCATTTGAAGCACCAACATTTGAATATATTCTCTCCACTTCCGGCATTGCACCAATTTTCTTTTCAATTATCTGGGTAACTCTGTTTGTTTCTTCTATTGTTGAACCGGGTGCTAACTCAAGCGTAACAGCAAATTCACCGCGGTCTGTTTGAGTCATGAATTCTGCGCCTATAAATCCAAACGGAATTAAAGCAAAGCTTGCTATAAACAAGATTATTGTCATTATTGCAATCTTTCCTCTATTCTTAAAAGACCATTTTAGCAGTTCAATATAATATTCGGTGAAATCTTTGAATTTCTTTTCGAACCAGATAGCAAATTTACCAAGCAATGTGTTCTGGGTTAATCTCTCCAATTTTGCAAATCGTGAAGCAAGCATCGGCGTAACCGTAAAGGAAACGAATAAACTCATTAATGTAGATGATACAACAACAAGCGAGAATTCTCTAAGAATATTTCCGACAATTCCACCAACCAATGCAAGCGGAAGGAATACGGCAACATCCACAAATGTAATTGCAAGAGCTGCAAAACCGATTTCATTTCGTCCGCGTAATGCTGCTAATTTACTCTCTTCCCCTTTTTCAAGATGATGATAAATGTTCTCCAACACTACTATTGAATCATCAACAAGAATTCCCACAACAAGTGATAGTCCGAGTAACACCATTAGATTCAATGTAAGTCCAAAAGCCCAAATTGCTATAAATGTAGATATCAATGAAGTAGGAATGGCAACAAGTACAATTAAAGAGTTCCTTATACTGTGGAGGAACATAAGCATTACAATTGCAACAAGAACAACTGCAATTGCCAGATCGTCCTTAACTGCATTAACAGCATCAATTGTAAACAAAGAGCCGTCCTGTGCAACTTCGAATTTTACATTATTATTTTTATAGATCTCCTCAATTTTTTTCAGTTCTGCCTTAACAAGGTTTGCTACTTCTACAGAGTTGGCATCGGATTGTTTTTGTAAAATTATTCCAATTGTATTTCTAAAATTAATTCGGGTTATATTTGAATAATCTTTAATACCATCTTCAACTTCGGCAACATCAGAAAGTTTTATCTCTCCGCCCATTCTCGATTCGCCCAGACTTAGATTTTTCAAATCATCAACTGATCTTAACTTACCGGCAACCCTGATTATATACTGCCCGTCAGTGTCTTTAATTTTTCCGGTAGGAAAATCCAGATTTGATGCTTTAATAATTTGAGTTACCTGAGTAATCGATAAACCATAAGAGCGGAGTTTCTGAAGATCGAGATTAACTTTAATTTCCCTTTCTTCACCACCAATTAATGCAACCTGCCCAACGCCGGGTACTCTAGATAATTGTGGTTGTATTTTATCTTTTACAAATTGATAAAGAGTTCGCGAATCCATATCAGCAGAAATACCCATTCTAAGAACTGGAATTTCATCGAGAGCAAGTTTAGAAACTGTTGGAGCTTTTGATGTAGATGGTAATTTAGCTACAACCTCTCCGACTTTTCTCTGTGCATCCTGCAAAGAAAAATCGGTATTTGCATTCTGCATTAATTCAACAACAACAAAAGAAACCCCTTCCATAGAGGTTGAACGGATATCTGCAACTTTATCCATACCCGAAACAGCATCTTCTATTACCTTTGTTACACTCGATTCAACTTCATTTGGTGAAGCGCCAGGATAAATTGTAGTAATTGTTAATACGGGTGCAGAAATCTTGGGCAGCAATTCATACTTAAGCTGCTGGAATGCGAATAATCCCAGAATAATTAACGCTGCAAAAACCACTATAACCAGCGATGGTCTTTTTATTGATAATTCTGTAATAGTCATTTTAATTTCCCTTTATCTTTAACACTACTTAATAACAGTTACAGGAGTATTTTCAACAATATTATTTTGTCCGTTTACAATAATTTCTTCTCCAACTGTAAGTCCCTGTAAAACTTCAATTGAAGTCCCGGCTTCTCTACCAACAACAATATTCCTGAGTTTTGCAATTCCATTTTCGACAACAAAAATCTGAGCTTGCTTTACACTTCCCAACAAAGCTTCACGAGGAATAACAATTGATTTTCTTTCTTTTAATGATGTGAATTCAACTCTTGCAAACATTCCGGCTTTAAGAGGATTCTTATTTTCATTAAACAAACTTATCTCAACCGGATAAGTATGAACCTCATCGGATTTGTAGCTAATAGATTCAATTTTTCCGTTAAAAACTTTTCCTGGATAAACATCTACAGTTATAGAAACCGGATCATTAACCTTAAGCGAGAAGACATCTTTCTCGGCAACATTCAATTTCACTTTTAGTTTAGAGATATCAACTATGTTTGCTACTAATGTTGGTTGAGGCGCTCCCTGAACCATTGACCCGACATCAACATACCTTGCCGTAATATATCCCGAGATAGGTGTTTTAATTTGTGTGTCGTTATACTGTCTTTTAGCCACAATATATTGAGCTTCTGCAAGAGTGAAACCAAGCTTTGCCTGATCAAGCTGTGAATCTGAAGCGG
>CAZEBL010000167.1:0-7199 GCA_964510325.1 uncultured Melioribacter sp.
CTATGACTTTTATTATCACTTAAGATTTTAAACTCAATGCAAGACATAAACTATTTAAATGTTTTTTAGTAAATAAGATGCATTAATTTGCCTCACATAAAATTGAGACGTTCTAGTGGAAAGTCTCTCATTTAAAATTTATTCTATTCACTCAAAACATTTTTTAATTCTTTTACTAATTTGGGATGGAGTTCTTTTGCACTATGAAACGGGATTACAATTCTAACATTTCCCTTTTTATAAATTCGATGACTGCCTTTACTTCGGTCGAGAAAAAATCCCCCTTTTAATAATAATCTTTCTGCTTCCTTAGCATTCATACTTCTAAACAGCTTTAGAAGTTTGGATATAAAGAGGAGCTATAACAAACGATTTTGATTCAAAAGATTTTTTTTCTTCTTCGCTTAAACTTTCCAAATATAGTTCTGCTGCTTCTCGAATATTTGACAATGCTTCTTCAAAGGTATCGCCTTGACTGAAACATCCTTTTAATTCCGGAACTGAAGCGAAATAACCATGACCATCTTTTTCGATTATAGCATTTATAGTCATAAAAATTTCCTTTTCTTAACTAATAACAATTTACAAATTTCTTAATCAAAGAGAAATCCTAAACTTCAAAACTTTGCAAACTTCTCAACATACTTCTCATGAAACTGTGATATAGCTTTGTACGCTTTTTCTAATATATTTTCCGGTGGTAGAAAAACAATTCTAAAATGATTTGTGCCGGGTACCTGACCAAATCCGCTTCCGTGAACGACTACTACACCGGTCTCCTTAATTAATTCCTGAGTCCAAAGGGCATCATCTGATATGTTGTGAATTCTTGGAAAAGCATAAAATGCTCCTTCCGGTGCAACGCAAGAAATTCCGGGAATCGAATTCATCGCTTCAACAGTCATATCACGTCGCTTGGTTAATTTTTTCATTGCAATTTCAAGATGTGATTGATCACCAAGAAGAGAAGGTGCAATACCATATTGTTCGGGATGGTTTGCAGATAACCGTGCGCGCAATAATTTATTAATCGCCTCAATATAATCTTTTAATACATTTCTGTTGCCGCTTACAATTCCCCACCCTATTCTGAAACCGGGCACCATATAATTTTTAGATAGTCCTCCGAATGTTACTATTGGCGCTTCAGAGTTTAACGATGCAATTGATGTATGTTTCTTTCCATCCATCAACAGTTTATCATAAATTTCATCGGCAAAGATTACAAGGTTATGTTCTAAAGCTAAATCAATGATTTGTTGTAAAGTTTCTGGAGAAAAATTTGAACCAGTAGGATTATTCGGATTAATTAAAATTATTGCTCGTGTTTTATCACTAATTTTACTTTTAATATCATCTATGTTCGGCTGCCAGCCGTTGCTTTCATCAAGATAATATGGATTTTCATACATCATCAATTTACTTTGAATAGCAGTGTAAAGCGGATAACCCGGTGTAGGAGTTAAAACATTTTCACCATCGTTTACAAGTGCAGTTAAACAAATATCAATTGCTTCGCTTGCACCTGTTGTAACAAAAATATCCTGAACATTTTTTATTCCTTTTTTATCCGCCTCCATTTCAATAGCTTTTACCGCTTCTTTAATTCCAGAAGAAGGAGCATAACCATTCAGGTTTTTTAACATTGCTTTATAAGTTTCTTCAACAAGATGTTTAGGTGGTTCCCAGTCGAATAAATTAGGATCGCCAATGTTCAGATATAGCATTTCCTTTCCGCTCTTAGCAACTTCGTTTGCAAGCACAACAATATCTCTAACTGCATACGTTACATTTTCTGTTCTAACTGCTGGTTTAATTACAAAGTTTTTCATTTAAGCTCCGGCTTCTTAAAAAAAGTTTAATGACAGACAAAAATTAATTTATTTGTGTGCGAACTTCAATTTAGAGAGGAATTTATCAACCGGGTTTTACAATAATGCCTTTACTCTTATGACCGTTTATCTTAATGGTTATTGGATTTTCTACCCTAATATGTTTTGTGAACTCTTTCTGTTCAATTACATTTTGATTTTCCAGCCAGTCCCAATCAATGAAACCTTGTTCATCAAGTTCATTTATTGTAAAGTATCCTATCTTGAATGAAGTAAGATTTTGGAAAAAGTGAGAACCCTGTGATGGAGTAACATTAAAATCGGAAAAGTTCGACTCAATTATTGTTTTTGCACCATTAATCATTTCCCATGTAACCGGAATTCCAAGCCAAGGATCGAGAGTTCCCCATCTACCTACTCCAATTAATAAATATGGGGTTTTGTTATTCAACATTTTGGAATTGTATTGAGCAATTTCGTGTGCTACTTTAACTGTGTTTTTACGATCAAATTTTTTCTGATCGACAAAGACAATATCTTTAATATCATTAATTACTCCGTGACCTAATACCTGATCGCTTTTACCAAGTAACGATTCTTTTTCAAAGGATTCGAGTTCAAGTTCTTCAATTTCGTTACTCACAACAAGCGGTCTCATCTGTAATAGCGCAAACTCTTTTGGTTTTCCAGCGGGTACTGTTAAATTAACAGCGAATTCAATTTCAACCGGTGAACCTGTTCCCCAACTTCCCATATCTAATAGTAAAGACAAAATCTCCGGCAACGGAAATACTTTCTGTTTAAGTATCGGTGCTAATGTAAAGAGTTTTGTTCCGTCTCTATCTGTTCCATCGTAAAGACTATTGTTATCAATTGAATATGTTGAGCCGGTATAATCCAAAGTGCCATCTTTAACCGCCTCAAATAAATTGAATTTCTTTATAAGATCATCTTCATTTATTTTATTCTTGTGATTATCATTTAATATCAGCGCAAAAAACTCGTGCGGGGAATAATTTAGCAGATCGTCGATTGTTGCAAATTGCAAAATATGATTAGGATATTTTGGACAGAACCGGAATGAAATTCCACCATCAACAATATATTTGCCTAATCCGGGCGCAACAGAAACAATTCCATCGTGCGATTTAAGTGGTGGATTAGGATAAAAATTATACGACTTTGCAACACCTGAAATCTCTGGATAATATTTCCCATTATGATTTGCACCAACAACCTTTTGAATTATTACAGCCATCTTTTCTTCTTCAAGTCGGTATGTAGTTACTTTAATGTAATCTTTCGATCTCTGAAAATAGATCGACATATAGATTCTTTTAATGGCATGAAGAAGCTGTTTTAATCTTACTTTTATATCAGGATGATTATTAGGAAGCATATAAGTTTCATAAACACCTGCAAATGGTTGCCCCTGAGAATCTTCGAGCAGACTTGATGAACGAACGGCGATAGGATCATTTACCAGTTCAAGAAATTCCTGTAAAGAATTGAGAGCATAACCCGGGAATTTTTTTGCTTTAAAAAATCTCTCTTCAAGTTCTTTATCATTATTACATTTAAGAGAAAATTCTAATAGATTGTTATCGTTAATAAATTGATCGAATACATCAGTAGCTAAAACCACAGCCGGCGGAACCAAGATCTTAACATTTTCAAAACGGTTCCTGATATTAAAATCGCTTAACAATCGGTTAACAAATCCAAGTCCGCGTGCTTTACCGCCTAACGATCCGCCACCAATTCTTGCAAATGTTGTAGTTTCGTCAAAAGTTTCAATTCTAAAATCCGATATCACTCCGATCTGCCGAGATTTACGAAATTCTTTTACCGAATCGATTAGTAATCTTCGTAATTCATTTGTCGAGTTAAAGTCGGTTATTTTTTTTGGACGAAGTTGATGAGCAAGCCAGAATTCTGTTCTTGCTTTAAGCCAGTTAGAAAAATGATTTCTTGAAGCATGATAAATTATGCTCTCCTCAGGTACTTTTTCTAATTCCTCTTCAAGTTCATTTAAGTTGGTAGCTCGTCCGACAACATCACCATTTTCTAAACGGAAAATAAAGTCGCCAAAGCTGAAATATTTTACCATTAACTTCCGCAAATCTTCTAGTAGTGTTGGCGAGTCCTTTAGTAAAAATGAAGCTCCTACCGAAATTGCAATTTTTTCATTTTGAGGAAGACTTGATTGCAGAATAACAGGAATATCTTGCTGATGTTCTTTAACCTTAGTGGCAAATTCAAGACCGGCTTTTGGATCCGGTCGCCCATCTCTATGAAAATCGATATCGGAAATAACCCCAAGAATATTCTCTTCATACTTCGTAAAATAATCCCATGCTTCCTCATAATTAGAACAGAGAAGAATTTTAGGGCGCGCCCGCATCCTTAAAAATTTGTGCGAAAGGTTTATACCTTCCGATAGTAAACTTTGAGATTGTTTTAATACAACAGTATAAACTGCCGGTAAATAGGATGAATAAAATCTAATACTATCTTCAACTAATATTATTGATTGAACTCCGAATTTTTTTGTATCGTGTTCAACATTCTTTTTGTCTTCTATAAATTTTATTATCCCGAGAATAATTTTATAATCTCCTTGCCAGATAAAAACTTTATCGAAAACGGAAATGTCTCTTGTTGAAATTAGATCGAGCATTTCTCTGTTATCGTAACCAAGGAGTACAATTGGTATATCTATTCCCGATTCCTTCATTTTTTTTGCAAAGGATATAACAGACATATCTTCGATATGCATAGTAGTGATAATAAGATCGAAGTGCCTGTCCTCGTCCAGCATTTTAAATGCTTCTGCGCCAGAAGATACCTGAACAAGTTCCGGGGAATGACTTAAATTAAGAAGCTGATACTCCTGCCTGATAAGTTCATATAATCTATTGTCTTCTTCAAAGATGTAAGAATCGTATAGACTTGATACAAGAAGAATATCCCTAACGCGAAACTGCATCAGGTTATGGAAATCCTGAAACTTCGAGTATCTGCTCGTTTCTATAAGCTCTTTATTAAATTTTACCGGTTCAATATTCATTCAATTATCAATCGTTAATAGAAGATATAAATTTGCAGTTGCAAAAGTAAATGGGGCAATAGCTGCCCCATTTAATACGATAGGATCTTATACTATTCCCTGATCGAGCATTGCATTAGCTACTTTCACAAATCCACCGATATTTGCACCATTGACATAATTACCCGGTGTTCCATATTTAGCTGCAGTTTCAACACAGGTCTTGTGAATACTCTTCATAATATTGTGCAATCTTTGATCAACTTCTTCACGCGACCATGAGAGGCGTAAACTATTCTGTGACATTTCTAATCCAGATGTAGCAACACCGCCGGCATTTGCTGCTTTACCAGGTCCATATAGAATTTTTGCATCAAGGAATTGGTCGATTGCTTCGATTGTAGAAGGCATATTTGCACCTTCAGAAACAACATACACACCATTCTTCAATAAATTAGCTGCATCTTTTCCATTTATTTCATTTTGTGTCGCTGATGGGAAAGCACAATCGGCTTTATGATTCCACAATGGATTATAATCTAAACTGGCATCTAATGCAAAGTAAGTCGCTGTCTTAAATTTGTCTGAATATTCTTTAACTCTACCGCGTCGCACATTTTTCAGATCCATGATAAACTGAAGTTTTTCATGATCAATACCGGCTTCGTCGTAAATGTATCCGTTTGAATCAGAAATTGTAAGCGGCTTACCTCCCAAGTGAAGAATTTTTTCTATAGTATATTGTGCAACATTTCCACTACCGGAGACTAAACATTTTTTACCTTCCAGAGTTTGATTTCTTGTAGAAAGCATTTCGGCTGCAAAGTAAACGGCACCATAACCGGTAGCTTCAGGTCTAATCAAAGAGCCGCCCCAGTTTAATCCTTTACCGGTTAATACACCTGTAAATTCGTTTCTTAGTTTTTTGTACTGACCGAATAAATAACCGATTTCTCTTCCGCCTACTCCAATATCTCCGGCGGGAACATCCGTATTTGGTCCGATGTGTCTAAAAAGTTCACTCATAAAGCTCTGGCAAAATCTCATCACCTCACCATCGCTTTTTCCCTTCGGGTCGAAATCGGAACCGCCTTTACCTCCACCCATTGGAAGTGTAGTTAAACTGTTCTTAAATACCTGTTCGAATGCAAGAAACTTTAATATGCCAAGATTAACAGAAGGGTGAAATCTTAAACCTCCTTTATAAGGTCCTATCGCACTGTTCATTTCAATTCTGAATCCACGATTAACTTGAACTTCTCCCTGATCATCTACCCATGGAACTCTAAATAATATCACCCGTTCGGGTTCAATTATTCGTTCAAGAATTTTTTCTTTTCGATACTCAGGATGTTTTTCTAATACTAAAGATAATGATGAAGCTACCTCGTAAACTGCCTGGTGAAATTCTGGTTCACTAGGATTTTTTGCTTTTACTTGCGACATTAGGTTTTTAACGAACTCGGACATAAAATCTCCGCTGATATTGTTAATAAATTAATTATAGGATTTGAACAGAAGAGGAAAAATTTAGATTAAATGTGGAATAGGAAGATTGTAAAACTTTTGAATTGAATAATAAATAAAATCTGTAGAAGTAGAAATCTTCAAAAAAATTTTCGAATTATTTTTGTTCTTAAGTCCCAATATAATTTCACTTTTCAAAATACGATTGAGGACTATTATTTACGTGCACAAAATAGATTGTAAGAAATTATTGTGCAAGTAAATTCATCATATTTTTGCAACAAGAAAAGCAACAAGCCATGTAATAAAACCAGAAAGCAATAAAATTAAAATGAATAGAAAAATCTGAATTTTCTTCCTTAATTCACGAGAAAGGGGAAATTTTGATGGTTGATTATTAGTCAGAAAGTCCCCTTGTTTAATATCCCATTCCGGGAATGAATTAATAAAATTTTCCTTTTCCCTTCTTTGCCTCAGGTCAATTAGTTTTAGTGATTTAGTTTTTGGGGGAAAGTAAGTATTCTGAGACTGCCACCAATTATCCGGAATTTTAATTTCGATGAGTTCATCTGGCGAGTTGTTGGTAACGGTATAATCTACCAACGATTTTTTTTCCTGAAACATAGATCACCTATATTTTTTATCAGGTTCTACTATTTGCTTCCTTTCTAAATTGAATGACCTTAAGATGCTCTGAATCGTTTATTGAGGTTGTAAAACTGTCGTTAATATACCACCATTCAACAGGAATATTTATTCTGTACTTTTTTACTCCAGTAACGGAATCAATAAAAATAATATTTTCATTCGGGTTAACATTAACTTCGTGATAAGTAGAGCTTGTAAATATT
>CAZEBL010000168.1:0-3478 GCA_964510325.1 uncultured Melioribacter sp.
ATCAATTCTGCATCTATTTTTTCAACTAATTCAGATTTCGTTTTATAGGACACGGGTTTAATTGAAACAGCAGTAGTTCCAATAAAACCATCAATTCCTTTAGATTCCTCATCCGGTGTCGCAAGTCTATAAGTTAGACTTTTTAACCCAGCGATTTTTTTCAATATAGCTTCTTGAAATCTTAAACCAACAAATGTTTTTACTATTACCAAATCAGTAACCCATTCTTCAATAAGTGCCTTGTCAATTTTATTTATTGCATCCTTAAATAATTCGACCATTTCCGAAATCTTCTCTGTAGCATTTTTAATTGCTTCGGGATGTTTTTCCAGATACCATGATTTCCACTCATCCAAGCTCGAACCTGTAAACTCATGTATTAAATCACTTAATTGTCCAACAACCTTTGGTCTAGTGCCTTGTGAATTTTTATTGGCAAGATTCATAATCTGTGCAGTATATTTCGGGAAATCAGGTTCCGGTGCCAAGAGAAGTTTTTGAATTTCTTTTCCTTTAATTGTTATTTTCATTATTAATCCATAGCATTTTTTCAAATTTGCTTTTGTATTTATAATCCATACCTAATTCGAGATCAACCAACCGCCTTTTTATTAGATGCGCATTTATGAAAGTTTTATTCTTAAGATACATGTAAACTAATAAATTATTATTCATATCATATTTCGCTTTGTCGAATTTTAATAAAACGGGATTCCCTTTGGTTACTTTCTTTAGAAAATTTATTGCCTCTGTTTCTTTTGTTGGATTTGGTCTAACGCCTATTAATTTAACTAATAAACCACTATTGAGAAGAACCGTGTCAGGAGATAAAATTTCTTTCACATAAACATTACTTACATCATTTTCTTTACCCGTAATTTTTGAACCGAATGTTAGGTCACGGGGATCTATTTTTTTGTCAAACTTTATTGGGTCTTTAAAAATGTATGGTAGTTTATCTTTATCTATTCTAATAGCCGTTTGAGTTTTAAATTCAACATCACTTTCTAAATTAAATAACTTACCCTGATTTATTTTTAATCTATTTTCAATGTATGGCTTAAATTCCTTATTTATTTCATAACCTATAGAATTTCTTCTCAGTTGCATTGAAGCCAAGGTTGTTGTTCCACTTCCACAAAAAGGATCTAAAATCGTCTCGTTTTCAAAACTAAACATCCTTATTAGTCTATAAGGAAGTTCGATTGGAAACATTGCGATATGTCCACCGTTCTGTCTTTCTCCCGGGAAATTCCAATGTCCAGAAAAATATTGATTCCATTCTTCATTGGTCATTTCCGAATTCTTCTTTTGTTCCTTATTAGGTTTTGGTGATTCACCAAGTTTTTTAAAAATTAAGATAAATTCATAATCTATTTTAATTATTCCATTACGTGGATAAGGATAAGAGCCCATTATAGAAGCTCCACCTGTAGTATTTGATGTTGTAACTTTTTGCCAAATAATCGCTCCCATATAGTCAAAACCAATTGATTCGCAAAACTTTATAATTTCTGTCCTGATGGGTATCACTTTATATCTACCATAATAGACTGAACGAGCGAATTGATCTCCAATATTAATACACAGTCTACAACCATTATGAAGAACCCTTTCACATTCCATCCATACTAAATTTAGATTATTGATATAGTCTTCATAAGAATCATCAAATCCTATTTGGTTTTGATGGCCATAATCTTTCAACTGCCAATAAGGAGGAGATGTTATTATTAAGTGAACTGACTCATTATTCACTTCTTTCATGCTTCGTGAGTCACCAAAAATTATTTGATGCTTTGTTTTTTCCATAGTGACTCCAAATAAAATTATTTTACTACTATGTTATAAATTTTGTTAGGTACAAAAATTTCTTTTACTATCTCTTTACCTTCAATGTACTTGATAACCCTTTCGTCAAATTTTACAGCTTTAGCAGTAGCTTCTTTATCTGAATTGTTGCGTATTTCGATTGTAGCCCTCAACTTTCCATTTATTTGAACTGCAATATTTACTTTGTCTTCCACCAAAGCTGTTTTATCTACATCGAACCAGACCGGAGATTCATAAATTGATTTCGTAAAACCAAGCAATTGCCAGCATTCCTCGCCAAGATGCGGTGCAAGCGGTGCTAACATTATAGCAAATCTTTCCAGTGCATAAGTTTTCAAATCGTTCCGGCATTCATCTAAAGATTTAAATTCATTAATAAGTTCCATCAAAGCTGCAACCGCAGTATTGAAACGGAAATGTTCTACCTCCGTTTCTACTTTTGCTAATGTTTGGTTTGTCTTTCTATAGATTGTTTTCTCAGCATCACTCAAATGATCAAGATTATACTTTTCTTTTGAGGGATACTGAGAAGAAAAGTTTTTATGCGAATTAAATAATGAATAAGCTCTTTGAACAAACCGATCAACCCCTACTATTCCTTTATCGCTCCAATCGCCGCCAAGTTCGTAAGGACCCATAAACATCATGTACATCCTAAATACATCGGAACCGTATTCATGAACAAATTGATTTGGATCTACAACGTTTCCTTTGGACTTGGACATCTTTGCACCAAGGTTTGTAATTGTCCCCTGATGAATAAGTTTCTGGAATGGCTCATCGCTATTAACCAAACCTAAATCGCGCAAAAACTTGTGAATGAAGCGTGCATATAAAAGATGCATTACAGCGTGTTCTGCACCACCTACATATGTATCAACAGGAGTCCACGCTTTACCCAATTCTGGATCGAACATTCCCTTATCATATTTGGGATTTAGATAACGTAAGTAATACCATGACGAATCAACAAAAGTATCCATAGTATCAACATCGCGTTTGGCATCTTTACCGCACTTTGGACATTTAGTATTAACGAATTCCGGATTACTTGCAAGCGGAGATCCACCATCGGGTTTGAAATTAACATTGTAAGGAAGAACAACCGGAAGCTGATCTTCGGGAACGGGAACCAGACCGCATTCATCGCAATGAATTATTGGAATTGGTGTGCCCCAGTAACGCTGTCTCGATATCAACCAGTCCCGCAGCCGGTAATTTACTGTATGTTTTCCAATTCTATTTTGTTCAAGCCATTCAATAATTTTTTTCTTTGCATCTTCAACATAAAGACCGTTTAAGAATTCACTATTAATAGCCGGTCCGTCTCCAGTGTATGCTTTTCCTTCAAAGTTGTCTGGAATTTGAACAGTTCTAATAATCGGCAGATTAAATTTTTCTGCAAATTCCCAATCACGTTCATCCTGACCAGGGACAGCCATGATAGCACCGGTTCCGTATGTCATTAAAACATAGTCCGCAATCCAGATAGGTATTTCTTCATTATTCGCCGGATTTATAGCATAGGCGCCAGTAAATACGCCTTCTTTTTTTACATCCGCAGCCTCGCGGATAACCTTACTTTCTTTAGCAGCCTTTTCAATAAATTTTAGCACCTCTTTTTCTTGAGGCCTACCTTGAATAA
>CAZEBL010000168.1:3488-7173 GCA_964510325.1 uncultured Melioribacter sp.
ATCCAGATCGGAATATTTTTATTTGTAACGGGATTAATTGCATAAGCACCGGTAAAGACACCTGTTTTTTCTTTAACAGTAGATGTGCGGTCAATTTCCGTCATCGACTTAATCGAATCCTTGTAATCATCAACTTTCTGTTTGTACTCAGATGTTGTTAACTTATCAACCAGAGGATGTTCCGGTGCAAGGACCATATATGTTGCGCCAAAAAGTGTATCGGGACGTGTTGTAAAAATTTTTATTTTATCATCAGTTCCGCTCACACTAAAATCGACCTCCGCACCAACACTTTTTCCTATCCAGTTGAATTGCATTGTCTTTGTTTTTTCCGGCCAATCGATTTTATTTAATCCATCTAGAAGTTCTTCTGCATAATCAGTAATCTTGAAAAACCATTGAGTAAGATTTTTCTGAACAACTGTAGTACTGCATCGTTCACATGATCCATCATTTAAAACCTGTTCGCGTGCTAACACCGTTTGACAGGACGGACACCAATTAACCGGTGCATTTTTTCTGTATGCTAAACCTTTTTTGTAAAGTTGTAAAAACAACCATTGATTCCACCTGTAATATTCAGGAACACACGTCATCAGCTCAGAATTCCAATCGTACATTCCGCCCATGTGTTTAACCATAATGCGTATATCATTAATATTTTGAAGAGTGCTGTCCTGAGGATGAATTCCGGTTTTGATTGCATAGTTTTCAGCCGGTAGCCCGAATGCATCATAACCGATCGGTTCAAAAACGTTATATCCTTTCAGCTTCTTAAATCGTGCCCATGAATCGGTTGGACCGTAATTATACCAGTGTCCGATATGCATTTTGGCGGCAGATGGATAAATAAACATTACAAGGCAGTAAATCTTTTTATCAGTATTGGTCAGATCAGTTTTATAAACTTCCTTTTCTTCCCAGAACTTTTGCCATTTAGTTTCGATTTCCTGGAACGGGTATTTCATAGTTTTCAATAAATTTGTATAAAATGTTGTCAAAATTAGGCAAATTGCAAAGGGTTATCAAGGATTGATTTTACAGGAATTTGGGGCAATCCAAACATTAAAAAACCTAGTTCAGATGAACAAAATTGTTTTGTAAATCATTTTTATATTGAAGGGACTGAATTTCTCTGAACTTAAAGAAAAGGATTTTTTATGACTAAACCGGATTCTCATATATTCGTAATATTTGGAGCTTCTGGCGACTTAACAAAACGCAAACTCGTTCCGGCTATTTATTCTTTATTTGTTCAAAATCTTCTACCGGATAATTTTGCTCTTGTTGGTGTTTCAAGAAGCGAAATGAATGATCTATCTTTCAGAGAAAAAATGGAAACATCTATTATACAATTCAGCCAGATAAAAGATCTTTCTATGGTAGAACAATTTTTATCAAAAATTTTTTATTTATCGATGGATAGCACAATTCCGGAAGATTTCGTTTTATTAAAGAATAAGTTACGGGGGTTAAGGATAGAGTTTAATATTAAGGCTAATACAATTTTTTATTTATCCACTCCACCGGATCTTTATTCTATAATTCCCAAAAACTTAGCAGCACATAGTCTGAATAATCAGAAGGATGGATGGGTAAGATTAATAATAGAAAAACCTTTCGGCCACGATTACGATTCTGCACAAAATTTAGAAAACGAGTTAATTAAATCCTGGGAGGACAAGCAAATTTATAGGATCGACCATTATCTTGGCAAAGAAACAGTCCAGAATCTTTTAGTAACACGATTTTCTAATGGAATATTTGAACCGCTCTGGAATAGAAATTATATTCATCATGTTGAAGTAACATCTGCAGAAAGTATTGGTATAGAAGATCGTGGTATTTATTACGAATCGACCGGCGCGTTAAGAGACATGATTCAGAATCATCTTCTTCAGATTGTAGGATTAATTGCAATGGAACCTCCCTCTTCTCTAGAACCTTCTGCAATCCGGAATGAAATTTTAAAGGTGTTTCAATCGTTAAGACCGATAAAAGAAGAAGAGGTTGGGAAAGTATCTATACGCGGACAGTATCTTGCATCTAAAATAAAAGGTAAAATAATACCGGGATACAGGGAAGAAAAAAATGTTGATACAGGTTCAATTGTAGAAACATACGCAGCTTTAAAATTTTACATCGATAACTGGCGCTGGGGCGGAATTCCATTTTATATAAGAAGCGGAAAACGATTACCAACAACTGTGAATGAAGTAGTGATTCACTTCCAAAAGACTCCTCATTTCTTGTTCAGTAAAGATCGAGAAGTAAATTCCTGCAATCAGTTGGTTTTGCGAATTCAGCCAGATGAAGGAATACTCCTTAAATTCGGCATGAAAATTCCGGGAACAGGATTCGAAGTACAGACAGTAAATATGGATTTTCACTACTCTGATTTATCGGTTGATAGAATTCCACCTGCTTACGAACGGTTACTTTATGATTCGATGAAGGGTGATACAACCTTGTTTGCCCGGATTGAAGAGGTAATGGCTGCCTGGAAATTTTTAATGCCCGTAATAAATGAATGGAAGAATAATAAAAAAATTCCACTTTACGGATATTCAGCCGGTACCTGGGGTCCTGAACACGCCGATAAATTGATTGAAGGAGAAAACATGAGCTGGCGATACCCATGTAAAAATCTTGCCGATGACGGAGTCTATTGTGAACTCTAAAGTAATTATTTCAGCAAACGTAGAAGAACTTGCGTCCCGCCTTGCAAAAATACTTAAAGAGGATGTAAGCAATTCTGCTAACTTTTTTAATCTGGTTCTTTCCGGCGGCTCAACGCCTAAGGTAGTTTTCGATTTTTTATCTGACAATTACCAAAAGGAAATTGAGTGGAATAAAATCCGTTTCTTCTGGGGAGACGAAAGATGTGTTCCGCCGGATAATAAAGAGAGTAATTACTTGATGACCTACAAACATCTTTTTAGTAAAGTAAAAATTCCAGAAAAAAATATTTTTAGAATTGAAGGAGAACGTGAGCCGGAATTGGAAGCAGAAAGATATTCCGGGATAATTTTACAAAATGTTCCGTCGGTCAATAAATTCCCTTCGTTCGATTTGGTTATGCTCGGTTTGGGCGAAGATGGACATACTGCATCAATTTTTCCAGACAATTTAAGATTGATAAATACAGAAAAAATTTGTGAGGTAGCAGAGCATCCTATTTCACAGCAAAAGAGAATTACGCTTACCGGAAAGGTTATAAACAATTCCAAAAAGATTATCTTTTTAATTACCGGGGAAAACAAAAATAAAATTGTCGATACAATAATTAATAGAAAGAGTGGTTTTGATAAGCTTCCCGCTTCATACATAAACCCTATTAATGGTGACCTGATCTGGCTGTTCGATAAAGAATCCGGCAAGGATTTATCACCTTTCAAATAATGATTTGATTTTGCTACCTAAATAGAGAGGAATAGCATACGAATTGATCCTCCTGCTATTTAATTTCCCCTCCACTTTTCATAATTTTGAACCAGAACAATAATCATCTGAGGATTCCAATGAAAAAATTTCTCGCATTAGTATTAATAATAATTTCTGCTCTTTCAATTTACCCTCAAAAAAGAGCTTTAACGGTAGAAGATTTATGGAAGATGAAAAGAATCAGCGGGTATGATGTTTCCCCCGATGGCAAAACAATTGCATTTGCAGTTACAACTTATGA
>CAZEBL010000169.1:0-7095 GCA_964510325.1 uncultured Melioribacter sp.
TCTTCAGGTTCAATTACGTCCCCTGTTCCTGAAACAATAAAAGCTTTTTCTTCGGAAATAATTGCAAGCATTGCTTCGAGCCGGCGTAGATATTTATCCGTCCGCCAATCCTTTGCAAGTTCTACAACAGCACGGGAAACGTTGCCGCTATACTGTTCAAGTTTTTCTTCAAATCGTTGAAGAAGTGTAAATGCATCTGCTGTTGAACCGGCAAATCCGCAAATAACTTTTCCGTTAAGCAATTTTCTTATTTTCATTGAGTTGTGCTTCATAACAGTATTTCCTAAAGTAACCTGCCCATCACCGCCCAATGCCGCTTTTCCATCCTTGATAATTCCAACTATCGTTGTTGATCTAATCTTCATATTAATTCTCCTGTTGAACAATTGACGAATGAATCGTCAATTAGTTTTTATTTTATAAACGGGATTAATCTTGGAACCGATTTTTGATATTCCAGATACTCGTTGCCAAAAATTTCAATTAGCTTTTTCTCTTCGTAAAGAGATCCTATATAAAAATAAATTATGATACAAATAAACATAACCAGGTAAAATAGATCCATCGTTGGTCTTAAGCCCAGGAACAGAATTGAGAAAAAATAAACCGGGTGCCTAACTAATTTAAATGGACCATCTTTTCTAAAAACCTGTCTTTCATCCAGATCGTAAACGTTATAGTTACCATCTAAATATCTAACAATCTGTGAAATTCCTACAAACTCTTTTAAGTTAGTGCCTCTAACCGCCCAGATTAATCCAATAAATGATAAAATCTGGAGTGCAAATGTAATAATATCGAATGGATAATGTAAGTCGTAAACAATCAGGTCGGGCTTGGGTGATACAAGATAGAAAAAAAGAAAAAAGATAATTGAGGATAAATTATAGAAGAGGCGGTAAAATGCAATCTTATTCCCCATTCTCTCTACAAAATTTTTTTTGATTTTTAACGAGGCAAGCCACGTGTGTGAAAATGCAAATAACGAGAATAGAAATATTATTAGAATAACATCAATAAAAATCATAACTGCTTTCGCAGACGTGCAACCGGAATCATTAGTTGTTCCCTGTATTTAGCAACCGTACGTCTTGCAATATGGATTCCTTTTTCCTGAAGAATGTTGGCAATTTTATCATCGCTATAAGGATTATTCTTTGGTTCGTTATCACAAATTTCCTTGATAAGCTCTTTAATATGCTTGTTAGAAATTTCATCACCGCTATCAGTAGAGAGACCTTCGCTAAAGAAATATTTTAATTCATGAATACCCTGGGGACTCTGGACGTATTTTCCATTAACAACACGGCTAATTGTAGAAATATCCATCCCGATTTCATCTGCAATATCTTTATAGATCATAGGTCTTAGAAATTTGGGACCGCTTTCAAAAAAGTTATATTGCTTTTCGAGTATCGAACGCATAATCTTCATAAGTGTATGCCGCCGTTGCTGAAGTGAAGCAATAAACCATTTAGCAGACTCAAATTTTTCTCGTAGAAACTTGTGAGTTTCCTTTTCGCGTTCGGATATTTTTCTCTTTCGTTTGTTGGTATCAATCATCTCAAGATATGTTTTGCTGATTGTAACCGATGGTACACTTCTATCGTTTAGCGTAACGATGTAATTGTCTTCAACTTTTTCAATAATAAAGTCCGGAGTAACCTGGTTCATTTCTTCAGAATCGATATTCCCTTCGCCCGGTTTTGGATTTAATTTCTGAATAATATCCAGAGAAGTCCTGAGAGTTTCCTTTGAAAGATCCATTACCTTTTGAATATTATCGTAACGTTTGTTAACAAAATCCTCCCAGTGCTCTGCTAATATTTTTTCTGCAAGGTAGGAGTAATATGGATCGAAAGAAGAATTTTTGATTTGAAGGAGCAGACACTCCTGTAAACTTCTCGATGCAATTCCAACGGGTTCAAATGTTTGGATAAGCCCCAATATCTTTTCAGCATCCGATATGGAAAGATTGGTTCCTTCAAACATATTTACTTCGTTAAGAAGTTTTTCAAGATCGGCTTTAAAATACCCATCGCGGTCTAAACTACCAATAATATTTTCGCCAAGGATCATCTGCTCTTCGCTTAAATCGAGCATGTGGAGCTGATCAATTAAACTATCGCGCAGACTTTTTCTTTGCGGGGCAATAGGATGAACTTTCTCTTCGTCGTTACTCCGGTTTATTCTTTCGAATTCATAATCGATCTCTGCTTCGTTCATAAAATCTTCAAGATCAAACTCATCGTCTTTACTGTTATACGTTTCTTCGTCATCGTCAGCTTTAGTTGTATCATCTCCTTCTTCAGGATTTTCATCAAGCTGTTCAAGAGAAATGTCATCTTCCAGACTTTCTTCAAGTATAGGGTTCAACTCAAGTTCGGTTTTAATCCTTTGCTCTAATGCGAGTGTATTTAACTGCAGCAATTTCTGATATTGAATTTGCTGGGGTGAAAGTTTTTGTTGTAAAGCTAATCTTTGTTGCAGTGATAACATAATTACCTGATTACCGAGTCTTTTAATTTTGAAAACCATTCAGCGCCGTAAAGTCTCTCCAGTGCATTACGGCAAAAATCTAATACTGTTGTTCCTTTCTTAATCCCTTTAATTAGAGCCGGGGTACATTCCTCATATTTTTCAAAGCGGACAACATCGCCGCCAAATTTGGAAATCCGTATTGGAAAAAGGTGACAGGAAATTGGTTTAACAAAGTCAACTTTTCCATCGCGGTATGCTTTTTCAATTCCGCATTTGGCTATTTCATTTTCAAAAGTAACAAAAACACAAGCTCTATTATTCAAACTTCTTGTCATTAATTGATCGAACCTGTTGATCCAGAAACCATTTTTATTAATTTCTTCAACATGTTCCTTTGGCAGATACTCTTTTACAACAGGTAAAATTTTATCAATAGTTTCTATTTCTTCTTGCGTAATAGGCGCTCCGAATTCGCTCTCCATGGTACAGCACGCACCTTTACATTTTTCAAGGTCACATGTAAATTGAATCTCCATTACCTCTGTGTTAATCATTACATCATCAATCTCAACAAATTCCGGATCCATTGGTATCCTTGATAGATTAATAAAAAATCGGGGAATAATTTTTGTTAAAGATACAAATTTTTGTCCTTCTAAAAAAAGCGATTACAATTAGGAGATGCCATCGAGAATAAATAATTTTAAATTGTTCATTAAGAAATATAAAAGGATAGATGGACTTATCGGGCAAAACCATTCTAATTACAGGAGCATCGAGCGGAATAGGAAGAGCTATTGCGTCTAAATTATCCGGCGATAATGTGAATCTTATTCTAACAGCAAGAAGAATTAATCTGCTGGAAGAGATAAAAGAAGAAGCTAAAACGAACAAGTGTTCTTATTTGTTGTTACAGTGCGATGTGTCTAATAAAAATGATGTTGCTGCTGCTTATATAAAAATTAAAGATAAATTTGGTCGCGTTGATCTGGCTATTCTTAATGCGGGTGTTGGACATTATATGAATGTTCTTAATTATAATTCGGGATTTGCAGAAAAAATTTACAGTACAAATTTATTAGGAATGATTTATTGGATTGAACAACTTCTGCCCGATTATCTTGGAAGAAAAAGCGGAATTATTGCCGGAGTATCGAGCATGGCAGATAACCGTGGTTATTCTGGTAGTAGTTTCTATTCTTCAAGCAAAGCCGCTGTTACAAACTATCTGGAAGGATTACGAGTTGAACTTAATCCTTACGGTATAAAGGTAATTACTATAAGACCCGGATTTGTTGAAACCCCGATGACAAGTGGTAATAAATTTAAGATGCCATTCCTTATGACGGCAGAAAAAGCAGCAGATATAATTCTTAATGGTATCAAAAAAGAAAAGAGAGTAATTCAATTCCCGTGGCAGATGGCATTATTAACAAGTATTGTTGGAATTCTTCCCGGTTCTTTATATGAAGTGCTTGCAAAAAAACGACTCAAAAAATAAATTGGAACGAAAGAAGAAAAAATGATAAATAAATCATCAACACGAATCAGATTTTTATTCTTACTTATTATAATAACTTTCATTTTCATTTCATGCCGGGAAGATTCGCCGCTCGAACCGGTAGAGGAATCTCGCGGACAGGTAATCAGCAGTGAATTAAAGGGGACTTATAGCACATCATTTCTTCAATTTCTCATTAACCCGCTTGCCGGTAATTTGCCAGTAAACAATTATTTACGTTACGATGTAGAAGCATACAAAGTTGTTTACCGCACTAAAGATTGGAAAGGAAATATTGTTACTACATCGGGTGCAATTTACATCCCGAAAGGTAAAGATCTATTTTCACTTATTAGTCTTCAGCATGGAACACAAACCAAAAGAGATAATGTTGCTTCAATAAATCCTTTAACTGCAGTCGATGGATTAATCGCTGCATCGCTCGGTTATTTTGCTTTAGTGCCGGATTACCTTGGTCTGGGAGAATCTACCTTAATTCATCCATATCATCATCAAAAATCATCTGCTGAATGTGTAATAGATTTTATAAGAGCGGGAAGATCTTTCGCTCGAACAAAAAATCTTAAATTGAACGGACAGGTTTTCCTTGCCGGTTATTCCGAAGGTGGTTATGTTACCCTTGCAACCCTAAAAGAGATTGAACAGAGTTATAGAGGTGAATTTTCTATTGCAGCTACCGCTCCAATGGCGGGAGCTTACGATTTGATTCTTACAGCACGGTCGATAATACAAAAACAAAATTACAATCAACCCTCTTACCTTGCATTTTTCTTTGCCGCATACGATAATATTTACGGCTGGAATAGATTAAGTCAAATTTTTAATTCACCTTATGCAGAACGTATTCCGGCATTATTTGACGGAACAAAAACTACAACCGAAATAAATTCTCAGCTAAATAATTCACTTTCACAATTATTTAAAGAGAATTTTATAAACGGATTCTTAAACGGAAGCGAATCGGTTGTTTTATCTGCATTCGAATCGAACAGCTTGCTTAACTGGACACCCTCAACACCAATAAGATTGTATCATGGCGATAGCGATGAATTTGTTCCTTACGAAAATTCTGTGAGTGCACGGGATTATTTCCGTTCCAAAGGAGTAAATGTAGAACTCGTTACAATTCCGGGCGGTACTCATGCAACATCTGTTCTGCCAAGTATTGTAGGGGCTATTGAATGGTTCGAATCTCTCAGAATAAATAAAAACTCCGGAATGCTTTCAGCTTTTTGATTAATATTTTCGTCCGGTTCAATGGCAAAAGGTTGGATTATATATACTCATAAAAAGTATTAATGGAGAACATTAATGTTCTGGTTAAAAATTATTAAGGACTTCTTAAAAATTTTCCGGGAAGGTCAGTCGCCGGCACAGGTAGCCGGTGGTTTTGCTCTCGGAACAATTCTGGGTCTTTCACCAATATTTACGTTACAGGGATTACTAATATGGATTTTAGTCGCAGTATTAAATGTAAACCTTGGAGCAGTATTTCTCAGCTTAACTCTGTTCAGTATAATTGCATTTGTTTTCGATCCATTTTTTCACTGGCTTGGTTACCAGGTTCTAACTCAAATTGAATGGCTGAAAGAATTGTGGACATCACTTTATAATGCACCGGTTGCACCGCTTACCAACTTTAATAATACGGTTGTAATGGGAAGTTTCTTATGTGCAATTGTTTTAACTGTTCCGGTTTTTTTTGGAATGAAGATACTGGTAATTCAATACCGCAAGCACCTTTATTCCAAAGTTGAAAAGTGGAAAATCTATAAAATTATTAAACAGAGCGCACTTGTAAGATTGTACACAAAAATCCGCGACTTAGGAGGTGTACAATGAGAAAACATTTTATCTACTTTATAATTGTCCCGCTAATTATTTTATTTCTACTTATTTACTTCTTCTTAGATAATTGGGTTGAGTCTCAAATAGAAGATACGGGCGAGACTGTATTCGGGGCTAAAGTTGAAATAGAGAACTTAAAGGTAAGCTTCTTTCCACTTGGAATTCAATGGACCAAATTACAGGTTGCTAATCCTTATAACACATGGACAAATTTATTCGAAACGGGTAATGTTAAATTCGAACTGGATGTTAATCAGTTATTACGAAAGAAATATATAATAGAAACAATCGAAATCTATGATCTGGCAATTGGGACGAAAAGAATAACGGATGGTTCGCTTCCTGAAAGCAAAAGGAGAAATTCAACTCTTTTTACAGCAGAGCGGACATTCAAAAAAACTGCAGACGATTTCATTAATCAAATTAAACAAACAACACCTATCTTCGATCTTGCTAAACTTAAAGGCAATTTTAATCCGGATAGCTTAATTAAAATTCTGGATTTAAGAACAGTCTCTAAACTCGATTCAATAAAACAGGAAGTTCTTCGTGCTTCTAAACAATGGGATGCATCTATAAATGATTTTGAGACAGGTAAAAGCAGAATTTTAGAAATCGAAAGTAGAATAAAAGCTATCGATCCAGCTCAATTGAACAATGTTCAAAACATTACCAATGCAATCCTTACCGTTGATAATTCTATTAAAACTATCGGTGATATTAAGAATACTTTTGAGAACCGTTATAAATCAATTAACAACGACATTTCTGCAATAATTACTTCTGTGGATTGTGTTGACGATTATGTTAAGAGAGACTTCCAGCACTTAAAAGATATGGCACGTCTGCCAAGTATAAACACGCCAAGTATTGCACAGTTTCTTGTTGGTAACGAAATGTATAAACGGGTTACAGGTTATCTTGGATATGCGGATATTGCACGACAGAGTGTAAAAAAATATCAGCCGGAACCTGAATTTGAAAAACAACCCCGTTTCGTAGGACAAAATATTAATTTCCCATCACCGGGTGCGTATCCAAAATTCTGGATTAAACAGATAATAATTCAGGGCGGAAAGAAAGAAGGAGATCTGTTTATTGGCAAAGGAACGATTAAAAATATTACCGATAATCAATTAACAACTGGATTGCCAATAACTATTGATGTTGAAGGGGCACTTACAAATGAACGGTCGGTTAAAATTTCTGGTTTAATAGACAGACGAAAAGATCTTCCGTTTGAT
>CAZEBL010000170.1:0-7076 GCA_964510325.1 uncultured Melioribacter sp.
CTTTGCGATATTCATTCCAAGATTAGGAAAATCAATCCCTGTTATTTTACCAATCAGTTTTTTAGCAAAATCGTCCATGCCAACTTTTGCAGTTCCATCCTGACCAATAGCGGTCCAGCAATGACCATCAGAAATAAATACTCCTCCGGGAATTGCGAACTCTCCGGCACCTAATTTTTCTTTTTCAGTTAAATGAGCAATATGAACACGCGGTTTTAACTGTTTCTGAATTCTATCCTGACGTTTGACAAGAGACTTTTTGGTAAACTCAAGTAATTCATCTTCTGTAAATGGTTTCTGTACATAATCCATCGCACCGAGTTTCATACAGTCAACGGCAGTTTCTACAGTAGCATATCCTGTAATAATTATAACATCTATATCTGGACGTAAATGTTTTACAAGTTTTGTTACTTCAACGCCATCCATTGCTGGCATTTTTAGGTCTGTAAAAACAAAATCGTAATGATGGGACTTAATGAGATTCATTGCTTCCTGACCAGAATTAACCGTATCAACCGCATAACCATCCAATACTAGAATTTTTCTAAAGCTATCCAAAATAACGTCTTCGTCATCCACACAGAGAATTCTTGCTTTTGGATTTGGAACATCTGCACGTTTTAATGAAACAGCTTCAGCGCTGAAATCGAGGTTAATACTTTCGTTAAGTATTTCCTCGCGTTCTTTACGAAGTTTTTTCTCATTCATTTTTTTAATTGTGAATCTTATAACTACATCGGCCACAATAAATAGCACTAATGCTAATATGAAGAGAGGCATAGTATATCTCCTTGTTTTAAGTTCTCTTTAGCGATCCGAACTACATGGTGTTAACGTACTCATTTCCAATTCGAGTTGACCGGGGATAATTCTATAAAGCCAACCGGCGAAGTAAGGATCTTTTTCTAATAAAGTTATATCACTTAATATTTTTTGATTGCTTTCTATAATCCTTCCGCTTACAGCAGAATAGAGTTGATTAATTGTACCATCTTCTGAAATTAACTTAACGATTGGTTCAGCTTGATTTATCATAGTGCCGTTTTCCAGGAATTCAATATTCTGAATATTTTCTATTGTCTTAATAAATATATCGGTCGCGCCAATATTAACCGAACCATCATTCAATTCATTCACCCAGCATGAATATCCTAACCGGAAATATTTAGCCGGACAAGGAACATGCACAATTGAATTTACATTTTTTACTGAGGGATGAGTAAGTTCGCTGTATTTAATGCATCTTTTTATAATGCTTACTATTTCATCGAATGTAAAGGGTTTAGGAATAAAGTCGAGTGCACCACTATAAAGTGAACGAACAGCATTTTCGATTGTAGAATATCCGGAAGTAATTACAACCGGTGTATCAATATTCTTATTTCTCAATACGTTCAAGAATTGAAATCCATCCATTCCCGGCATCATAATATCACTAATGATAATCCTGAAATTTTTCTGATTGATTTTTAAAAGAGCTGACTCTGCGTCGAGTGCAAAATCGATTTTATAATTATTTATATCACAGATTCTTTTAATAGAATCAATAACAACCTGTTCATCGTCAATAATCAATATATCGAATTCTTCTTTCATCTATATTAATGGCAATTTAATAGAAAATGTTGTTCCTTTTCCTACTTCACTTTCTACATCAATAGTTCCATTATGGTTATCGATAATTCCCCATACTATTGCCAAACCAAGACCAGTTCCTTTTTGACCTTTGGTTGAAAAGAATGGTTCAAAAAGTTTAGGAATATTTTCTTGAGGAATTCCGCAACCCGAATCTTTAATTTTTATTTCAACAAATTGTCTGTCTCCACTGCTGTCAACAAACTCCCATTTCTGCCAGTTATCGTTAAATGATGCGCATCCAATCAAAGATCCATTATTAGGAATTGTAATTTTATAAACCGGTCCACTGCATTCTGGACATTTTTCATTTTTATCAATTAACGAAATATCGCACGTAGGGCAGTTTAAACTAATTGAACTGTTCTTAGATAGGTTGATTCCGAAGAAATGTCGATTATTACCATATACAGGATCAAGATTAATAAATCCTTCAGCTCCATTCGATTTTATTTTTAGTTGGATTGAAGGAAGACCGCCGATTTTAAATTCCTTATAAATAAGATTATGATTTTTTGAACAAACCGCAGATTTTATTTGAGTATTTCCTTTTGGTGGTAAACTTGTAAGGTTCGTTTTAATATCAATAGAACCACCTTCGGAACCGATTGCATCAATGGCATTAAGTAAGAGATTTAGGCAAACTTGTTGTATCTGGTTTGCATCAGCAATTACTTTTGGAATCTGTTCATTAAGCTCGGTTGAAAGATTGATTCTGCTATACTTTAATTGGTTGTTCACAACACTAATTGCCCGCTTAATAACTTCGTTTATATCAACCTGATGTTTTTTAGGAGTGGACTGACGTGCAAAATCGAGAAGACCTTTAACAATTTCTCTACTTCGCATTGTCTCTCTAACTATTACATTCAAATCCTCTTGCATCTGAGGATTGTCTTTAGTTCTTTTAAGTAAGAAGCTGCTGTAGGTTAAGACGCCGGTAAGAGGATTATTAATCTCGTGAGCAACACCGGCGGCAAGTCTTCCAAGCGATGCCATTTTATCAGATTGCACAAGTTGAAGTCTTGTTTCATCTAAGCGGCTTATCATCTTATTAAACGATTTTGCCAGATAACCAAGTTCATCGTTTCCTAAATCATTGATAGCATAATTGAGATTGCCTAATGCAACTTCATTAGTGGCTTTTACTAATTCTTTCACCGGGTTATCAATCCACTTTTTTACAAACAATCCGATGATAAGTCCAATAGCAATTACAGATACTAATGCAAAAAGAAGAACACGTAATTGATTATCTTTTAATTGCTTATCAATTGCCTGAAGAGAAATACTCACATCAAGTACACCTAATACTGTAGCACTTTTTGAATGAGCATGACAATCTGCTTGCCAGCAAGATTTTTCGTTATAAATTGGGTTTACAATTCCCATTATTCTTGTAGAATCCGGATGGAGCTTAAATATTCGGGTTCGATCTTTCATGGAGAGTTTTTCAAGAGGTTTATTCTCTGCGTGGCATGCGTAACAGCTTTCAGCTTTCTTGTCTAACATTTGTCCAATTTCATCTTTTTTCCTCGAGTAAATAATCATTCCTTCTTTGTTGAGTATCCTTACATCATAGATTGTGGGATCTTTTCCAATTGTCATTATTGTTTCTTGGATTTGATCCCGCTCATTAAACAACATGCTGTAACGTGTACTGTTCTTTACCGTCTCGCTTAATTGATTTGCGTGTCTTTCAACTTCGGAGAGCAATACATCATTCTGTGATTTAATGTTGAAGTATGAATAGACACCGATAATTACAACCGCTGTAAAACTTACTACGATTGTAAGTTTAAGACCAATTCTTTTATAAATCCCTATTTCATTTAATCCTTTCATATTACCGCTTTATTAATTTCCCCGGCAAATTTTTAGGATATGTTAAATCATCATGGCAATCAGTACAGGTTGGGTTTGCATAAGATTTATCTTTGTGACAACTCTCGCATTCCAATTCACCATGCGTTTCGTTTAATACTAATCCAGTTTTTTTATGATCGAAATTATCCCAACTCCATGTACCATGGCAAGTTACACAATCTTTGTTTAACCCGATGAATTTATTAGGAGTTGTATGGCACCTTGCGCAGTTTAATTTAGAATGGAATTTTGCAACGTCGAAACCTGTAGAAATCTTGTGGTTAAATGGTCCAGCTTCTTTATTAGAATGACATTTGTTACAATCGGATTTAACTTCATGACAGCTGGAACATTTTTTATGTTGTTCAGCAAAAGATTTTTTAATTTCTGCCGGCTTCTTTATTTGTGAATGACACTTAGCGCAACTTTCGTTAGAATGGCATTGTGAACATTCTAATCCAAATAAATTAGTGTGATCGTTATGATAAAAAGTAACGAGTTTCCCTTTATCTGTATTTGTGTTGAAGGAAATTTTCTCAGGTGCTTTTACTTCGGGATGAATTCTTTTGGATTTTTCATCTTTTACTTTAACAGGCTTTAAATCTGCTTTTTCTTTAACGACATGGCAATCGTTACAATCGGTTTTACCGCTCCAGGATCTGTGGCAATTCATACATTGCTGGTGGTAAGCGCCCTTTAAATCCGGCTTTGTTATATCTGCTCTTTTCCTTGTAGTTTCATGACAATCCGAACAACCGATAACATTACCGGGAGGATTATAGTGATGGCATGTTCTGCAACCACCCGTCATATCAGCCATTTCCGCATGAGCTAAATGTGAAAACTTTACAGGTGCATAAATATCTGTATCGCGTAACTTATCTATTACAATTACTCGTGGTCCTTCTTCCGGTTTCTGATCGATTCTTATTAAGCTTTCTCTTGGACACGGTTTTATACAAGGATTCTCCTTGGTTGGGATTGTGCACGAATGACAATTAGAGCATGTTAAATTTAGGTTTGCGTGAGTGCTATTTAATTTAGTCTGGCTCTGAATTAAAATCGGAGCTAAGAATAAAATTATTATTAATTTTTTCATGATTATACACTCCTTATAGAAAACTTTGCTTTTGTGCCGGAATGCTGCGGAACGCTAACAATAGGGAATATCATTACAAAAGCTCTAAACAATAAAATCTCCAGAGCAATAAAACCGGCAGTTACAGAAATTTCTCCAATTGATGGGAAATAACTCTGGAATACATAAGGAGGATTGTATGCAACAATAAAATTATTCATTCTATTTAAGAAGACACCAAAAATTACAAGGAATGCCGCAATACTTAATCCCATAGGCGATTTCTGAATTTGCGGCGAAAGGAAAAGTCGTAATGGAACAACAACACCAATTACAATCTCAATTACAAACATAACACTTGCAGTATTGAACTCGGTTAAATAAACAAATGTCTGTCTAATTACCATGTCCCCTAATTTGAATGACAGGTAAATGCCGAGTAATGGTGCAACCATACTTCCAAGGTTTGCCATAATATTAGTCTCGGGTTTCAAACCAAATGATTTTGATGTAAGATAGGATTCAAATATCACCATCGGGAAACCAACCGACATTGCTGAGAGCAAAAATAACAGTGGAAGAATTGGAGTCTGCCATAGAGGATGCATTTTAGGTCCGGCAATTATCATTAGTGTTCCAAGTGAGGACTGATGTAAACAGGAGAGAACTACACCGGCAATTATAAAAATAAACATTGTTTTATCCAGACCTCTATCTAATGCTCTTAATAATTTATCAAGAGAAACGTTAAATCTTTTAAAAAATCCTGGAAGGTTTACTCTTCCTATAAACCGCTCAGTAACAATTGGTAGAAATTCAATATAAAGGACAGTTAAATAAATCATAACGCACATACCAACTTCAAAGAGGGCAGAGTTTCCATTCCACATAATTAATGGATGCCAGATGTAGTAGTAACGTCCTAAATCAATTCCAACGCTAATCGCAACAAATGTATAGCCAAGCATTGCAGTTAGTAATGCCGGACGTGTTATTAAATGATATTCTTCCTTGTGCATTATATGACCAAGTGCAGCTGTTGTAAATCCACCGGCAGCAAGTGCTACTCCGGCTGCTACATCAATCCCAATCCAAATTCCCCAGGGGAATTCATTCGATAAGTTTGTAACAGCCCCTATTCCAAATATTAATCGTGCAAGAACAAATAATAAACCTACAACTGCAATAACAGCAATAACTATAACAGTAGGCGTAAAATATCTTCTTGGTAGAGGTACAGGTTTCATATTTTCACTCATGATGTACCTCCTTATTTTTATTAGATTCAGCTTTCTTTTTATTAATCCACATTACTCCACCAAGCAAAGCATATAGAGCAACCGGAGGTACAAAGTAAGCGAATATTCCGTGTTGAATTGCTTCGCTTACACCCGGTGCTGTATTGGTACCTAATTTTGGAAATTGAAGTTCGTGAAAATCCTTACTTGCCAAATAAAGCCAGCTTGTTCCTCCAACTTCAAATTCTCCATAGACATGGTTGATGTATCGATCCGGGTAAAGACTTATTTTTTGATGCGCCCGTTCAATTAACGATTTTCTTTTTCCATAGGTAAGAACTTCCATCGGACAAATTTCCACGCAAGCCGGAAGCTTTCCTTCTTTTGTACGGTCGAAGCAGAAATCGCATTTACGAATATTTGGATGCCATGCTTTCTCAAACTCGAATGCAGGAATCTGAAATGGACAAGCTACCATGCAATACCGGCATCCAATACATTTATCGGTATCCCAGATAACAGAGCCGTTTTCCTCTTTTGAAAAAGCGCCAACGATGCATGCCGATACGCAAGCGGGTTTATCACAATGCATGCACTGTACTTTTACATTAATGGGAAATTGATCTGTTTCTTTTGGTGAGTATTCATTTACAACTGTTAAAGCTTTTGAATCGGGTCTTCTCATTTTTTCGAATACTGATCTATCGTCGTAGGATTCAATCGGTTGTGTCGGTAAATCGTGTGCGGTTTTGCATGCCCATTCACATTTTCTGCATCCAATACATACTGTAGTATCAACAAGTACTCCCATCCTGTTTTCATCTAAAACATATTTAGGTCCGGCTTTTACAGATTTAGTTGATAGTCCTGTAATTCCAGCTCCTATTAGTGCAGAAGTTTTTAGGAATTTCCTTCTAGATTCATTAATCATTTAGACCTCCATAGGTTGTAAACCAGTTTAGTTTACGCTGATTTGATTAATTGGAGTTTATTATCCATTTCTAACTTACAATTTTAAGAGATGTTTGTCAATTTAAAGGAGTGTGAAAAGAGATTCTCGGTTATTTTATTGTTTTTTTTTATCTTCATTCCCCAAATTCATCATCAACTATATTTTATGGCTAATAAAAGAGTAAAAAATATCGAGCAACTTAGAAAGCTTATAAATAATGTAGACGAAAATATTTTAAAAATGCTTTCGAAAAGGAGAGAACTTAGTAAAGAAGTAATTCTTACGAAAGAAACAACTAAAAGCC
>CAZEBL010000171.1:0-7037 GCA_964510325.1 uncultured Melioribacter sp.
AACTTCCCTGGTACAACAGTATCTATTACAAAAAGTAATTTTAATGGTAAAGAAATTTACGACACTCCCGGCATCTATGGTGTTTCATCTTTCAATGATGAAGAAAGAGTTGCTAAAGAAATAATTCTCGATTCTGAAATCATTATTAATGTTGTAAATGCATTACACCTCGAAAGAGATCTTTTCCTTACTCTCCAATTAATCGACATGGGTAAAAAAGTATCCGTGCTTTTAAATTTTGCCGATGAGATTAAGAAAAGGAAAATTAAAATTGATACCAGAAAACTTTCTGAACTTTTAGGTGTAGAGATTATAGAAACCTCAGCAATCAATCAAACCGGTTTAGATAAAATTGAATTTGCAATTCAAAATGCACGTGTAGGCCATCAGCAGCTCGATATTCACTTTATGCTTCAAAGTTTTATTGAACAATCGATTCCACAATCCGAAGCATTACTTATTTTAGAAGGTGATGAAGAAACAGCAAAAAAATATGAAATTCCATGCGGTACACCTGATCAAAGGGAAAATATATACATCGGCAGAAGAAATCGTGTCAACGAGATTGTTGACCAGGTTGAGTATCAGGATACTAAATCAGGTGAATTCTTTAATAGAATGGGAAGATTATCTCTTAATCCTAAAACCGGATTACCGATTTTAGCTGTTATTCTTGTGCTGGTATATTTCTTTATAGGTGATTTTGTTTCTCAACAAATTGTCGATTTTACTGAGAATACAATAGGTAAAGGATTATTCGAATATAATGTAAAATCATTTGTAGCCGATTATACACCAGCAAAAATAGACGTCAGTATTTATGATACAAATGAAAACCTTGTTGACCTTAAGACCTTCAATTTTCCTGATAGCAAAAATTCTAATTCACAACTCAGAAATGAATTTATAAGCTTTTCAAATCAACCGGGTGCTTCGTCAGAATTTCACTTTAGCAATCCCTTTGTCCGACTTTTCTTTGGTGAATTCGGTGTAATAACAATGACAATTACTTACCTATTATTCCTTCTCTTCCCTCTGGTAGTTGGGTTTTATTTTGTTATGGCATTACTTGAAGATAGCGGTTACCTGCCCCGTCTGGCAACAATGCTCGATAGAACATTTAACAAAATTGGATTGAACGGAAGAGCAGTTATTCCAATTATGCTTGGATTCGGATGCATAACAATGGCAAACATTACTACACGATTGTTAGGTTCAGAAAGAGAAAAATCGATTGTAACTGCTATCTTACAATTTGTAATTCCATGCTCTGCTCAACTTGCCGTTATTACTGTTCTATTAAGCGGTGCAGGATTCAAACCTCTACTCATATTCGTATTTGTAATTGCAACTGTTCTCATTACACTTTCTACAATACTAAATAAATTATTGCCGGGGGAAAGCACACCTTTGTTGATCGATCTACCTATAATGGGTTTCCCGAAACTTAAAAATGTTTTGAAGAAAACTTATTACCGAAGCTGGGGATTTATGAAAGAAGCCAGTTTCTGGTTCTTTGTAGGTGCATTTGCTGTTGGAATTTTTGAAATAACTGGTATAATAAATATATGGCAAGATATCCTTGCACCTTTAACAACATCATGGCTTAAACTTCCCAAAGAAGCTGCTAATGCATTTGTTATGGGAATGGTTAGAAGAGATTTTGGTGCTGCCGGTCTATTCGATTTGAATTTAACTTCAATGCAAATAACAGTTGCAATTATTACTATTACATTGTTTGTGCCATGTATTGCATCTTTTGTTGTTATGCTAAAAGAGCGAGGATTAAAAGAAGGATTAACAGTTTGGGCCGGTACCTGGATTACAGCTTTCTTTATTGGCGGACTGGTAGCTCAGATTGTAATATAATTTTTCATGAAAAAACCCAGCTTACATAAATATCCTTTAATCTGGCGGAAGGATGATTTTTTTATAAAAATCTATTGCTCCATTCCAAATGTTGCAACCGGAATACTTTTAACAACAAGTAAAACTGCTTTCATTATAGATCCGGGTGATGGAATTTTAAGGGACTTAAATCAGGATGTTGGACCCGAGACAATTTTACGTGTATCGGATATTTTCATCAGCCATGGTCATCATGATCATATTGGAGGTGTCTGGTCACTTCTTACATACCTTTCCGTGCTAAAAAGGAAATCCCCCCTTTCAATTTACTTTCCCCAGGGATGTGTTGAAATTGTAAGTATCTATAATGCATTCAAAAAAGTTTATGGAAAAGAACTTACTTATTCCATAATATTAAGACCTATTGCAAATGAAAAAAGTTTTACTAAAAATTCAATTAGAGTAAAACCATTCTCGGTTAATCATAGAGAGTTGAGTCCTGATGGAAATTCCTCGATTAAGATTCCCTCGCTCGGTTTTAAATTTACATATGATGGTAAATCGATTTGTTATGGAGGAGATACAGCTTACTCAGAAAATTTAGTTAAGAACACAAAAGGTTCTGATTTAGCAATAATTGAAGCCGGAGCAGTAGATGAAGAGAGTATAGAGCTTCATATGACAATAGAACAAGCTTCGAATATCGGATTAACAGCAAAGGAATATTTCTTGGTTCATGTACCCGAATAATTGTATTTTGCTCACCAAATATTTTAATCCACTTATAAATTGAGGAAGTAATGAAAAGATTATCCTATATAGTTTTTCTTTTTGTTGTTTCATTTTCTATAAATGCGCAGAAAACCTGGAAGGATTCTGAAATAACATCCAAGGATATTAAAGCTCACATTTTTTACCTTGCCTCTGATGATATGAAAGGCCGGTTCACCGGAACAAAAGAAGAAAGGATGGCTGGTGATTATATTAGAGACCAATTCAAATCCTATGGACTTTTGCCATTAATTAATGGAAGTTATTTTCAATCATTTCCATTCATAGAAAAAGTTGAATTAACAAAAGCTAATTCGGTTTCATTTAATATTAACAACAAGAAAAAAAATCTTAAAGTGAAACAGGATTTTATAACTGCACCTTTTTCCGGGAAGGCAAGTGTATCATCCCAACTGGTATTTGTTGGTTACGGAATTTCAGCTTCAAAACTAAATTATGATGATTATTCAGGAATTGATGTTACAGGCAAAGTAGTAGTTGCATTACGCTATCACCCGGAACACGACAGTTCCAAATCCGAATTTGAACGATATTCATCATATAGACAAAAAGCTTCTGCTGCGCGGGATAAAGGTGCAGCGGGAATTATTTTTGTAAACGGATATTTACCTAAGGATGACGAAGATAAGTTAATGGAATTAAGATATGACGGAGCAGGTTCTATAAAAGATTTCTCGGTTCTTCAACTAAAAAGAAACATTCTTGATGATATTTTTAAAGAAGAAGGACTGAGTCTGCTTGATATTCAGAAAAAAATCGACAATGATAAGAAACCTTTTTCCTTTATGATAAACAAAACTAAAGTTACACTCTCTACAGAAGTTAAAGAAGTTGAGAAAGTTGGAAGAAATGTTGCTGGGTTATTGGAAGGAAGCGACCCGGTACTTAAAAATGAATACATTGTGATTGGTGCTCACTACGATCACCTTGGTATCGACCAATTAAAAGGTTCTTCTATGTATAAAGGTAACGATCCACAAATTCATAACGGAGCGGATGATAATGCTTCAGGAACGACCGGATTACTTGAATTAGCTGAAAAATTTGGCGCCAGGAAAAGTGAATTAAAAAGAAGTTTAATATTTATTGCGTTTAGCGGAGAAGAACTTGGAATACTCGGTTCAACATTTTTTACCAACAATTCACCTGTTACTATGGACAAAATTGCTGCTATGCTGAATATGGATATGATCGGAAGATTAAATGATGAGAAATCTTTAACAGTTATTGGCGCCGGGACTTCTTCAATTTGGAAAAATCTATTGAATGAAAAGAATAAGTTTGATTTCAAATTATCCCTTAACGATGGTGGTTCCGGTGGAAGTGATCATCAATCATTCACAAATAAAAATATTCCTGTTCTATTCTTCTTTACAGGAACACATACAGATTATCATAAACCATCGGATGATGCTGATAAAATTAATCTTTTGGGACAGGAATCAGTTGTAAAATATGTCTATGAAATTGCTAACTCTATTCAAAGTGCAGAAAATAGACCCGACTTTGTTAAAGTTGAAGAACCTGCACAAAGGAATGTTCCCCGTTCACGTGTTACAGTTGGGACTGTACCTGAATTCGGTTATAATGGAAATGGTTATAAAGTATCTGGTGTAACAGAAGGAGGTCCTGCTGCCAAAGGTGGTATGCTGCCCGGTGATATAATTATAAAATTTGGTAACAAAACCGTTAACAACATTTATGATTTTATGTATGCAATGGGTGAATATTCCCCCGGTGATAAAGTTGATGTGGTGGTACAACGCGACGGAAAAGAAGTTACTCTTAATCTCGAATTAACTACCAAGTAAAATTTATTCTTAATATTCTAATTAGAAAGGCGAATCCAACTGGTTCGCCTTTTTATTTTATACCTTTTATAGTATAGTAGATAGACCAACTCGTACAACAAATTTTTTATTGGCACCGTAAGAAAAATCAATTCTACCAATACCGAATAGTTTACCCAGGCTTATAAATCCTTCCCAATAATTTGAATTTTGAATGTCTCTAGATAAAAATCCGCTCTCATTCCAGAGTTTTAGAATATTAATTCCTGTTATTAGGTCAATATTAAGGTCGGTAATAAAATCAAGATTAAGAAATTGGAAAGGAATTGTGCGCCAATTGTGTTCAGCATAAATGGCAATTTGTTTATCACCAACATACTCGTATGTCTCAATTCCTTTGATTGATAAGAAAGGCGAATAAATATTTAGTGCCGTTGTAGGGGTTATTAAATGTTGCGGACCATAGTTACCAATAGTAAATCCACTTTCAATACCAAATAAAAAGTAAGGTGCCGAGAACAACTCTTCATAAATTGTTGCGGTTGATACCTGAGCAATAATTTGAAGCCGCTTATAATTAAAACTACTGCCTAAAAGCGGATTTGAAAAATCAACCTGTGCAATTAAACCGTCATTAATAAATGGTCTAAATTGATATGGATTTTCACCCAACTGGAAATTAAGTGAAATTCTATTATCGTTACCTTCATTAATTAAAGGATTATTCCTTACCAATCTGCTCGAATTAAAAATACTATGATATTTCAATTCAACAAGTGATTCCTGTTTTTCGAAAATAAGTGATGTATTTAGTGCGGCTTTTTTAAAAGGTTTGCTTGAAATTCCTAAGCTAAATCCTCTCGAACGGAAATAATTAAATTGGTCATTAAACCCAAGAAGCACATTAATTCCATTAATAAAGTCAGGATATGGATTGAGTAGTTGCGTTTGTCTGGCTTCATCATATAAATTAAATTTTATTGTGTTAATAAGTCCTTTTTCAATTCGGTAGGTTGAAATAAGATTCCCTTCTAATTTTTTTCTTCTAAAAGCATAACTCAAACCAATATCATAATTTAATTTATTATTAAAAACAGTTTCGCCATAATGTGCACCAATAGTTACTCCATTTACACGGTTATCTCTAAACCTTAAAAATGAAAAGACTTTACCAAAAAACTTGAAAAATCCGCCCTCAATTTCAGAGGTTTTATTTTGATCTTCTTGAACTGCATCTGTTACGACTCCCCCTAATAACCCTTTATACTTTATTTGAGTAACAACTGTTTTTGAGCTATCCAATTCTCTGTAGGCTTTTTCTTCATCAATTGTTAATGGAATTAGTCTTAACGAATCGATTTCTTCCCTATCTAAGATATCTGCTTTTACAAATTTTACATCCGGATTTTCACTTGAATCATCTTTTATGGTTGAATAAATTTTATATATTGAATCAGGTATTACCGGATTAATTTTATAATCACTAAATAAAATAACCTGGTTCATCGCAATTTCGTCTGTTGATAATAAGTTAGCTAAGTTGAGTCTAACGCTCGCATCTACCTTCTGATAAGTTGGAAGCCAGTATTTGTCATACTTATCTTTATTCTGTAAAAACTCAACTTTCAGATCATTTACAAACGGGAATCTTAATCCTTCGCTATTTGTAAGTTCTAAGGCTTTAAGCGAATAAATAGAATCTTCAATCACTATTTTACCCAATAGGAGAGGTTGTATTTTTGATCGAGGGATTACTTCAATATAATAATCCGTGCCTACTCCAGAGGATTTAACATCCCTGAGTTTATAATCGTACCAATCAAATGCATTTTTTGCTAGTGGAAGAAACACCGTATTACCAACAATTTTCAGCGTATCATCCGAAAAATCAATATAGACTTTATCAAGTATATTCTGATCGAACATAAGAGCATTTTTCTTTTCGTTTTCTGTTATATGGACTGATTTTGTAATAATCTTCTCATATTTACCCGATTGGAAATAACCGGTTGAAAATTGTTCAGATACCATTACAACATCACCGGCTGATAGAAAAATATCTTTTGAGAAGAAATTATATTCTAAACTCTTTAATCCGGCTCTGTTCTCTTCTTTTCGCCTTATTGCTTCTCTTATTATGCTGTAGGCAGGGTCTTCATCAGATTTTACAATAATTTCACTTAACTGAATTGGTTCAGGAGTTAAAGAAACTTCCAGGTATTTACCTGATAACCCGGGGATTTGAATTTCTTGTCTTTTATAACCGACTGCAGAAAAAATAAGAATAGGATTTTGTTTACTTGTTGAAAAAACAAACTTTCCCTCTCTATTTGAGGAGGTGCCATATGCTGTCTCAGACAGTCTAATGTTAACATACGGAATAGGTTCATGAGTTTCTGAATTAAAAATATATCCAGTAATACGAGCTGATTGAGCAATAACCGAATAACTCAAAAGAACGATTATTACAAATAGCTTATTCATGAAACCCCCAGATTAGCTCATATAAAGACGAAATCACAAATAATATTGTTACAATTCTGAGACACCGATTTTATTTTATAGTATTTTTTTTAAAGTAACTTGTAATTACTGAATAGAGACGGT
>CAZEBL010000172.1:0-6984 GCA_964510325.1 uncultured Melioribacter sp.
TCAATTTCTGAACATACTGCTCGGGAAATTTGTCTGCAATTAATACTTTCATTTTCATTTTTCACCCTGGGTTGTTTACAATTTACTATTATCTATTATCATTACTTAGTATTTATTTTATCATCGGAATTTTTACACCAAATTTCTTAGCGTTATCAATTGCCTTATCATAACCGGCATCTGCATGCCGCACAATACCCATACCCGGATCATAGGTTAAAACTCTTTCCAATCGTTCCTCAGCTTCCTTGGTACCATCTGCAACCACAACCATTCCGGCATGAATCGATTTACCGATTCCAACACCGCCTCCATGATGAACCGAAACCCAGCTTGCACCTCCGATTGCATTTAATAGCGCGTTTAAAATTGGCCAGTCTGCTATTGCATCACTTCCATCAATCATACCTTCAGTTTCTCTATTTGGAGAAGCTACCGATCCACAATCGAGATGATCTCTGCCAATCACTATTGGCGCGCTAACTTTTCCTTCTGCAACCAAACGGTTAAATATATTTCCCATCTTAGCACGTTCACCATATCCCAGCCAGCAAATTCTTGCGGGTAATCCCTGAAAGTGAACTTTCTTTTGAGCCATTTCAATCCATCTTATAAGAGCTTTGTTTTCAGGAAATGTTTCCATTACTGCTTTATCGGTTTCGTAAATATCATTAGGATCACCTGAAAGAACTGCCCATCTGAAAGGACCTTTACCATCGCAGAAGAGCGGACGTATATATTCAGGAACGAAACCGGGAATGTCGAATGCGTTTGTTACACCGTTATCTTTTGCTTCGCCGCGAATATTATTGCCGTAATCGAATGCTACCGAACCACGTGCTTGGAATTCCAGCATCGCTTTTACATGTGCGACAATTGTTTTTCTCGATAGCTCAATATACATGGCTGGCTTCTCTTTGCGTAATATAAGTGCTTCTTCAAACGTCATTCCCATTGGTACATAACCATTTAAAGTATCGTGTGCAGATGTTTGGTCTGTTATAATATCCGGAGTTATATTTCTTTTAAGAATTTCAGGTAAAATTTCACCGGCATTTCCAACCAGACCAACTGAAAGGGCTTGCTTATTTTTCTTTGCATCCAATACTAATTTAAGGGCTTCATCCAGATCTTCTGTTATCATATCAATATAGCTGGTATCAATTCTTTTTTGAATTCTAGATCGATCAACATCAATTCCAAGGAATGCAGCGCCATTCATTGTAGCAGCAAGTGGTTGAGCGCCGCCCATTCCGCCTAATCCGGCAGTAAGTAAAAATTTTCCGCTTAGTGTTCCATTGAAATATTTACGAGCACATTCTGCAAATGTTTCGTAAGTGCCCTGTAAAATTCCTTGTGTACCGATGTATATCCAGCTTCCGGCAGTCATCTGTCCGTACATTGTTAAACCGAGTTGATCCAGCCGTCTGAATTCATCCCATGTTGCCCAATCCGGAACAAGCATTGCATTAGATATAATAACACGAGGAGCGTTAGTGTGCGTTTTAAAGATTGCAACCGGCTTACCCGATTGAATTAATAGTGTCTCATCATTCTCTAAATTTTTTAATGAATTTACAATTGCATCGAAAGCATCCCAGTTACGTGCAGCTTTACCCGATCCACCGTAAACAATTAAATCTTCGGGTCTTTCGGCAACATCGGGGTCGAGGTTATTCATTAACATTCTAAGAGCAGCTTCTTGAATCCATCCCTTACAAGTAATCTTTGAACCGGTTGGTGCTTTAATTGATTTTGTAAGTGCTGTCATTTATTCTTTCCTACCTTTTAATAAAGCAAGATAAATTGAAAAATTATATAGATAAAAGCTTTGTTTAATTATGTAATTAATTACTGAAATACTTATCCAGAAGAACTTTATATTGATTATAAGCAGATTTATAGAGCCATCTTTTTAAGAACCCACTGGTTTTAATCTGTTTTTCAAGATGATCAACATTCTCTTTCAATCTGAATCCGAGCTTTGTTTTTTCTTCCTTTGTAAACTTAATTTCATAATCGGGTGTGTTCAGTTTATCAACTATTGAATTAAATGAACGAACATCAGCATAAAATTTATCATCGGCAGAAATTTGTTTTAGAATTGTTTTGCAGAAACTAAGAAGAAATTTTTTTTCGTTCTTATCGAATTCGAATGTGTAATTTTTGAATAAAGGTTTTGCCATGTCAATTATACTTTTAGTGATAGAAGTTTTTCCCTCATCTTCTGATATCCGGGTTTAATTACGTTGTATATATAATGTAGTCGAGTTTTGTAAGGGATGAATGAAGATTTCATTGCATTGATATTAAGTTTCTCAACATCATCAAGGTTTAATCCGAACATTTCAATTGCTGTTAAGTATTCTTTTGTAAGGGTTGTATCGCTCATAAGTCTATCATCGGTATTGAGGAACACCCTGTATTTTTCTTTATAGTATTTTATGAAAGGATGATTTTCCAGTTTATCCACTGCACCGGTATGAACATTACTTAATAAACACAATTCGAGCGGCAATCGGGTATCCAGAACATACTGAGCAAGTTCTCCTAATGCTACGATATTTCCTTCTTTATCAAAAACCATATCTTCAACAAGGCGCGTAGCATGACCAATACGCAAAGCTCCGCAAATTTGAATTGCTTGCCAGATTGAATCCTTACCGAAAGCTTCTCCGGCATGAATTGTTATATTAAAGTTTTTTTGCTTTATATACTGAAATGCATCAATATGTTTTTTAGGGGGGTATCCGCCTTCTTCACCAGCAAGATCAAATCCTACAACTCCCTGGTTTCTGAAATTAACAGCTAACTCAGCAATCTCTAAGGTATTTTTCATGTTACGCATACCGCATAAAATTAAACCGTAGCCAACTCCAAAATCTTCTTTACCTTTTTCAAGTCCTTCAAGAACGGCTTGAATAATATCTTCGTGATATAAACCTTTTTGAGTATGAAATACAGGTGCAAAACGTGTTTCTACATAGCAAACACCATCCTTATGCATATCTTCAATCATTTCGTATGATACTCTTACTAATGCTTCTTTTGTTTGCATTACTGCACAGGTATGTTCAAATCCCTGTAAATATTCTACAAGATTACCCTTATTAGCACCCCTATGAAACCATTCTGCCAGTTCACCCGGATCTGAAGTTGGCAGCTTTGTATATTTCATTTCCTTTGCAAGTTCAATAATTGTCTCTGGTCTTAATCCGCCATCTAAATGATCATGTAATAAAACTTTAGGGACGTTTTTGACTATCTCTTCAGTTTTCAATTTTTCCTCTCTTTTAATTTCAAAAATATTCTTTTAGTGTCCGAAAATCAATTTAAACATAATTCTCAAACTGCATGATTACTTATTAATGTGGAGCAGAAAATAATCTTGACTTACCTATCTTAAAATGGTTATTTTTCGTAGAATTTAATTCAGAATTTATATTAAAATCAGGAGTATCAATGAAAAAAGGACTCATTTATTTGAGCATATTGAGCATGGTTTTAGGATTAACCGCATTTCAATGCGCATCAGCTGAACTGACCGGTGCAAAATTGTACATAAACCAAAAACAATATGATAAAGCAAAAGAATCTTTGCTGAAGGAGGTTCAAAAGAATCCGGCAAGTGACGAAGGATGGTATTTACTAGGTGTAATTTATGGTGAGGAAGGAAATTTTACCCCTATGTTAGATGCATTCAATAATTCTCTTAAAGCAAGTAAGAAATATGAACCTCAAATTAAAGACTCGAGGCAATATTATTGGGCAACAAGTTTTAATAAAGGTGTTGTTTATTTTAACAATGCTACAAAAGCAACTTCTGAAGATAGCGTAAAACAATTATTTGCCAAAGCAGAAGAACAATTCAACAATGCTATTGCTTGTGAACCGGACTCAATTATTTCTCATCAGAATCTTGCATATGTTTATTTGAACCAGAATAAGATTGATGCTGCAATAGTTCCACTTGAGAAGATGGTAAAAATTGGAACTTCACCGGAAGCTTTTTCTATGCTTGGGCAGATTTATACAGAGAATGGAAACGTTCTTATGGATAAATTCAAAGAGAATAAAGATAAAGCCGATAGTGTTAAAGCTAATGAATGGTTCGATAAAGCAATTAGTATTCTTGAAAAAGGAAAAGCAAAATTCCCAGATGATGGAGAGATATTGTTAAGACTTTCTAATGCATACATTGCTGCAAATAAACTTGATGTTGCCATGGTTGCTTTCAAAGAAGGCATTGAAAGAGAACCGAATAATCAGTACTATCATTATAATTACGGGGTGCTATTATTAAATTCAAATAAGTATGCTGAAGCAGAAACTGAATTCAAAAGAGCTATCGAAATTGATCCTGAATATATTAATGCTACGTATAATCTTGGTGTAGTCTATGTTAGATGGGGCACTGAAATGAGAGAAAAAGCTGAAGCTGAAGGGAAAGAAGATTTAGCTTATCAAGAAAAATTTAAGTCTGCTATTCCTTTGATGGAAAAGTATCTTGAGAAAAATCCTCAGGAAGCTGTTATCTGGGAACTACTTGGTAAAATATACGCTAATCTTGGGATGACTCAAAAATCTAAAGAAGCATTCGAAAAAGCTGATCAACTAAGAAAGTAGTTATAAAATTTATTTAATATCAAACCCACGGTCTTATAATGTAGGTCGTGGGTTGTTTTTTTCAAGCAAACTTATAAAGATTGGAATAAGAAAATGAATCAGAATAAAGAACAAATGCCGCAGCAGATTAATATTGAATTAGGCGAGAAAGAAGCTGAAGGAATCTATTCGAATCTTGCAATTATTACCCATTCTCCAGCAGAATTTGTAATTGATTTTACACGCGTAGTTCCGGGTGTTCCAAAAGCAAGAGTTCTATCACGTATTATCACAACCCCTCAACATGCAAAAATGTTGCTAAGAGCACTTAAAGAGAATATTGAAAAGTTTGAATCGAGATTTGGCGAAATTAAGATTGATGCTCAACCGGCTCATCAATTCGGATTTGTTAACGCTCAGAAGCCTGAACCAATTAACTAGGTATCTACCCCATGGAAATTATTTAATTCTAGTGTGAAAACTGAATTGCACTTAAATTTTAAGGGCAATTCATGTTTTACAGGTAGATTACTTGCTCAATACGCTATTTTATTCAACAACTTTTGCAATTATCCTGTATCAAACCCCATTAATCTTAATAAAAACTTATCTTGAGTAAGAAGAAATAAATAACTACTTTTCTTACGAAATAATCCCTCTAATTAATATTGACAGAGTAAATGTGGAGATAAATTATGCGAAAGATTTTTAAGCTTTCCGTAATTCTGATTTTGCTGGTAATCTCTAATTACCGGCTCAACGCACAAGCCTCAATAAACCTGATAATTTTTCCAGAGTTAAGTTCAATTGATCTTGCCGCTTTCGATTTTACAAGCAGCAGAAATATTTCACAACGTTTAATCCAGGTAATTATTTCACCACCGGGAATTGAAGTTATGGTAGAAGGTAAAGTCGACTGGAAAAAAGATGATCGTTCAGGATTCCAGGAATTATTCCGGTTTAGAACTAAAAAATTTCTTTCAAGAACCTTTTCTAATGATGAGATTAACAATTCCGATATCGAAATTGAGAACACAAGTTTTAATTCAGATCTGACTTCGGATATAATTAAAAAAGGTAAACCAGCGGGTTTAGTAGGTATCGAACTCAGATTGTTAGACCCCAGAGGAAATTTTATTTCTAAAGACTATGAAGAGATTTCTTTCTTAAATCCTACAGCTCCTTCAATTATTCTTCCTGTTGAAGGAAGTTCCTATGATATCGGGTCTATTATTTTACAATGGACTGCATCGGTTGGCGTAACAAGTTATAAAATTAAAGCCAACTATGTTCCCGATAATGCTCTCAATCTTGAAGAAGCCCTTAATTCCGGAAACCCATTAATTGATGACTACGATGTTGGAACTGTTACTTCAATCAGGTTAAATGATATTTTAAAAAGAGAATTATTAGCCGATACAAATGTTGTTGTAGTAGTTAAAGCATTTGTTCAGGGTCCCGGCGGAGGGGATGTTCTTAATAGTCCTCTGGTTATGTTCAAGACAAATGCTACCGGAACTACCCCCACTACTGTAAGAATTGGTAATCCAGATTTGATAAGATTAGCAAATTTATTACCGCCGCAATTCAGCAAAGAGATTAGAGATAAACTAATGAATGGAGAGATTCAACCCGAGCAGATTCAAATTACAGATGAAAATGGAAATGTATTAAGCTTTTCAGATTTTATTGAGATTCTCGGTTTTCTTGAGAAGGATAACAGTGCAATTATTTCAATAACATTTTCTCCAAAATGATAATAACAGGAGTTTTGAAATGATAAATCCTAAAATTATTCTAACAGCACTAGGAGTTTTTTTATTAACCGGTTTTTCGACCGAGAAAAATATTACTCCACCCTCAGATTCACCGATTGTTCAGGTTAAGAAGATAATTAAAGATGTTACCTTCCGTGCAAATCCTGATCAATCTGATTGGGGAAAAGCTAAAGTGGGACTTTTACTTAGCGATGGTGGGCAAGTAAAAACAGGTTCAAGTTCATTGGCACTTGTTCACTTTATTGATGGTTCCGGTTTATTGAGGGTAAGAGAAAACTCAATTCTTAATATCTATGGTAAATCGGAAAACAAGAAATTGAGCAAGAATACTTTTATTAATAAAGGAACAATTGGATTCGAAGTAAATAAACAAGCTGAAGATGAAGAGTTTAAGTTTACCACACCAACAGTAGTTGCATCAATAAGAGGAACAGAAGGATTTATTGAACATAACGACATTGATACAACCTCAACAATATTTTTAAACACCGGATCAGCAACTTTTCAAACACTCAGTGGTGAGGAAGGAACCCTTGGAAGCGGTAATACATTGAAGGTTAAAAAAGATGGTTCGTATTCACTATCAAGCTCTACTACAGAA
>CAZEBL010000173.1:0-6931 GCA_964510325.1 uncultured Melioribacter sp.
GCGCTAAAGGATAATGATTCTATTGACCTATCCAGACTTAAAAGTTTATCCGAAAAATCTTTGTCGGAAGATTACTATAAAAAAGAGAGTCGTACTGTAGAATCAATTAAAGTGCCCGTCAAGCTTGATCCATTTGATTGTTTTATTGCACCGTGTAAAGTCGCTTGCCCAATTCACCAGGATGTGCCGGAATATATCCGTTTGGTGGGCGATGGGAAATATGAAGAGGCGCTGGAAGTTATAACAGATAAAAATCCTCTTCCGCACATTACCGGTTATGTATGCGATCATCAATGCATGTATCACTGTACAAGAATCGATTATGATGAAGCGGTAAAAATCCGCGACATTAAGAAAGAAGCTGCGTTAAACGGTTATAATAGTTTTGTAAAGAATCTTTCTTTTGAAGAATCTAAGAACGATAAAATTAGAATAGCAATAATTGGCGCAGGACCTTCCGGTTTATCCGCAGCTTACTTTTTAGCTAAATCCGGTTTTGATGTAACAGTGTTTGAAAAAGAAATGAGAGCCGGAGGAATTGTTCAGAATGTTCTTCCGAAGTTCAGGTTGCCACAATCTGCAATTGATAATGATATTAAATTCATAGAGCAATTCGGTGTAAGATTTATTTTTGGAGTGAACGAATCATTCTCAATTAACAAATTGAAAAAGGAAGGATATAAATATATATACATAGCTATCGGTGCTGAGAAATCAAACAGGTTAAATATCACCTCCGATAAAGAGATTTTGAACGCGATCGACTTTCTCGGGGATTATCATCATAACTCGAACATTGCTTTAGGTAAAAATGTGGCTGTTATTGGCGGTGGAAACTCGGCAATGGACAGCGCTCGTGCTGCTATGCGTTGTATAGGAGTTGAGAATGTTTACTTGATCTATCGACGGACAAAAGAATATATGCCAGCAGACCGTGAAGAATTTGAAGAGGCGCTTTCAGATGGAGTAAAATTCAAAGAGCTATTGCTTCCGTATGATTTTACAAATGGAAAATTGACCTGTCAGAAAATGATGCTGTCCGAACCTGAACCTGATGGGCGAAGGAGCGTTATTCCAATTGACGGTGAGTTTGAGGAGTTTTCTATCGATACTGTAATCTCTGCTATTGGCGAGAGTGTTGATGCCGGGGTTCTTGAATTGAACGGAATTAAAATTACGGGAAACAAAGCGGTTGCAAGCTCATTAACTAATGAAACAAACATCGAAAATGTTTTTATTGGCGGTGATGCTCTGAAAGGTCCGGCTACAGTTGTAGAGGCAATTGCAGATGGAAGAAAAGCTGCAGATGCAATCATAAAAAAAGAAAATTTGCAATACCCTTCGATTGATATAGATAGTTTTTCTCAAGCAAATATAAACGATCTCAATACGTTAAAGGGGAAGGTTGATTGGAGTAAAGTTGAAATGAAAGAGGAAGCATCGCGCTGCTTGAGTTGTAATACGATCTGCAATAAATGCGTTGATGTTTGTCCCAACCGAGCCAATGTTGAAATAAAAATTCATAACTCTGTATTTAGAGATGCGAATCAGATTCTCCATATAGACTCGCTCTGCAACGAATGCGGCAATTGCCAAACCTTCTGTCCGCACGAAGGAGCCCCGTACAAAGATAAATTTACTCTCTTTGCTTCTGTTGATGGTCTCAACCAAAGTAAGAATGATGGATTTGTAGTTTTGAACGGCAATAATAAAAACATTATAGTTGTTCGCATCAATGGAGAGATTAAAGAAATTAGTGACTTGAATAAGAATGATGAGACAAATAATTATGTAGTTTTGATTAGGAATGTAATGACTAATTGCTCATTTTTATTTACATAGAAGATGTCTCTCTTCGTTCGACATGAAAGAGGCTTTGTCTTTTCGAAGAAGCGCAGCGACTGAGAAATTTTTTCATTTTTTTTGATTTCCCGATACACTCGAAATATAAACACTCTTTGTCATTTCGAACATGAGCATAGCGAATGTGAGAAATCTTTTTTAAAGACATCTCACTTCGTTCGATGTGACATGGGATTTGTAATTTCTGTGGGGTGCAGCGACTGAGAAATCTATCATGAAAGAGCACAACTACCACATATACATACTTACAAACTGGAATAATAAAGTAATGTACATTGGTATGACCAACAACCTACCTCGCCGGCTTTACGAGCATAAAAACAAATTGTTAGATGGATTTACAAAGAAGTACAATCTTAATAAACTAGTTTACTTCGAAAATACTTCTGATGTTAGAACAGCAATAGCAAGAGAGAAAGAAATTAAAAAGTGGAGAAGGGAAAAGAAGAATAAATTGGTTGAAAGCCTTAATCCTCATTGGAAAGATTTGTCAATTGAGTATGAAATATTAGATTTCTCTACCGATAAATCGGGATCGAAATGACAAGTCAATTGTCTTTTCGAAGGAGTCCGTCAAATACGGACGACTGAGAAAACTTTAAGACATCTCACTTCGTTCGATGTGACAGAGGATTTGTCTTTTCGAAGGAACAGAGCGACTGAGAAATCTAAATTTGTCTGGTTAAGTAAGTATTTTTGATACGATTCATTTTCAATCTGATGAATAACAACATTCTTGGTCCACCCAAATTTTTTAGTCATTTTAATATAGAATGCTCTTTCAAAATCATCCTTGCATTTTTCTATTATAATAGCGTTATGAGCCAAACCAATTTCTCGCATCATTGGTGCGAGTTTTAGATTATTTGAGTATTCCGAATAAAAATTTCATATTTCCCAAAGATTAGCTGCGGAGTTTTTTTATCTCGTTACTTGTCTAGCAGATTTTTCAATTGCTTCAATAATCTGCTTATATCCAGTGCAGCGGCATAAATTCCCGGCAATTGCTTCTTTTATTTCTTCTTCGGTTGGATTAGGATTTTCAAGTAATAATGCATAAGCTGACATAATCATCCCGGGTGTGCAGAACCCGCACTGAACTGCACCGCTCTTCAAAAAATTTTCTTGAAGAGGATGAAGCTTTCCATCGTTTTCAATTCCTTCGATTGTTATAATCTCAGCGCCGTCACACTGTCCGGCAAGTACCAAGCATGAGTTGACAGCTTTACCATTCATTATTACTGTGCATGCTCCGCATTCACCGATCGAACAACCTTCCTTAGTTCCCGTTAAATTGAATTTATCTCGTAACAGATCCAACAAGCGAATGTTTGGTTCTATTTCGATGCTCATATTTTGACTGTTGAGTAGAAAACTTATTTTCATAACTAATAGAACGCAGATTGTTATGATTATTATGATTTATCATGATTAATCATAACGGATCATAAAGATCAGCCTTCAATTCCTTTTATTAGTTGATAACAAACTTGCTGAACAACTGGTATTTTATATTCACTTGACCAACGCACACCAGATACTTCCAAAATCCGTTTACCAAGCTTAATTGCAATTTCTTTCATTGTTTCATCATCGATAATTCTACCTTTAAAAAATTCCTCTATATCATAAAACCTTGTACCAATCGGAGTAACCGCCCCGCTTGCAATTCTCATTTCATTGATTAATCCATTATTAACATCGAGTAGAATTGCCAACGAAATTCTACTGATCGAAACAGCCCTTCTTCTTCCAAGCTTATAAAAATCACCTTTGAATTTATCAGACGGAACCGGAACAATAACTTGCACGACAATTTCATCGGGCTTTAGTCTTGTTCCGTAAGGTTTAACAAGAAAATCCTGAAGCTTCATAATCTTTTCTGCTGTAAAGGATTTTATCTTAATTTCAGCATCATAAACCAGAAGTGGTGCAACGCTATCGGCACAAGGTGCATTATTAATAAAATTTCCGCCAAGTGTTGCACGGTTTCTTATTTGTGCACTTCCGATTGTTTTTGACGATTTAACCAGCAAAGGTAATTTTTCATTCAGCAAAGGATTTGCAATTATCTCAGAGAATGTAATAGCAGAGCCAATAATAATATTGCCATCAACAATGGAAACAGATTTTAATTCATTCACATTATTTATATCAATCAACCGTTCGATATTTTCAAACCGGGGAGATTCGATGTGAAATCCGGGAATGATATCTGTTCCTCCGGCAATAATTTTTGATAAGCCGTTATTGTTCTGAAGAAGTCTGCATACATCATCAACAGTTTTAGGCAGCAATATTTCCTTAACCGGTATCACGATGTACTTCCCCGTTTCAGACTTTCAGGATACAATATTTTCCTAAGCAGAAGTTCTTCTATATTAATTGGCAGATTGAAAAACCTTTGTCCCGTTGCATTTGAAATTGCATTAGCAATTGCGGCGGCAGTTAATTCAAGAGTTGGTTCACCCAAAGATTTACCGCCCCAGGCGCCATACTTATCTTCTCCTTCAATAAAATATGGGTGAATTGCATCAATATCTTTACTAGTGGGAATTAAAAATTGATCGAAATTATTTTCCCTAATTTTTCCATTGTAAGTAGAAATTTTTTCCCACAATCCATAACCGGCGCCTTGTGTAACTCCGCCATAAACCTGTCCTTCTGCGCCAAGCAGATTTATAACCTTACCCGGATCGTGAACCGCCCATACATTATTGATATAGACTTCTCCTGTTCCTACATTTACTGATACTTCGGCAACCTGACAACCATATACATAAGTGAAATATGCTGAACCGTGCCCTGTCTCTTCCTCCCAGTGAACTTTTGGACCGGAATACCATCCGATTGTAGAAAGATTAACACCTTTAGAGTATGCAAGCTTAATCAATTCATCAAATGAAATTTTCTTGGGCTTTTTACTTTTATATACCACTCTACCATTTGCAAAAATTAAATCACTAGAACTTTTTAATTTCCACTCCTGAAGAAGTAATTTGGAAAGACGGGCTTTTAATTCCTCGCATGCATTTTTAGTAGCACCGCCTCCCATCAGTGTAGCCCGGGAAGCTACCGTTGGACCGCTATCCGGTATACGCGACGTGTTAGGCTCAAGATAAATTATTTTTTCTGGACTAATACCTAGTACTTCTGCAGCTACAATTGAAAATGTTGTCTTTAATCCCTGTCCGTTCTCAGCCAAACCCGAAAGCAGATAAACTGTTCCATCCGGTTGGATTGAAACATAAGTGGCTGCAGCATCAATTCCTTCTGCGCCAAGTGAACAGCCTCTATAGCTAAGAGCAAGTCCAATTCCCTTCTTCCATAAATTGTCCGGCGGAATAAAATCATTTTTCTTAAGCAAAAATGATTCGTTTACAAAACTTTTTTGAGAATCATCAACTCTTTGTGCAGAACTTTTATATTCATTCCACTTTTTATTGAATGAAGAAACATCAGCAGCTTTTTTAAGTACTTTATGAAGCGTTACTTCGTGCCCGGATAACCTTTGACCGCTTGCCGTAACCGAACCTTGATTGAATCCATTTATTTTGCGAATCTCATATGGAGTCTTCCCTACACGCAATGCAATTTCATCCATAATCGATTCGATTGCAAATATTGGCTGAGGAGAGCCGAAACCGCGCATAGCACCTGTATACGGATTATTAGTATATACTACTCTAACATCAGTATGAACATTAGGAACCTCATACGGTCCTGTTGCCTGAACAACTGAACGCCATGTAACAAACGGACTCATTGAAGAGTAAGCGCCGCCATCAGCAAGAAGATCAATTTTCATTGCTTTCAGTTTTCCATCTTTGTTAAATCCAATCTTATATTTCAAAATATATGGATGGCGTTTATAAGATTCGATAATTGATTCTTCCCGATCATATTTAATCTTAACAGGGAGATTTAATTTAAGCGCAGCAACTGCAGCACGGGCAGATAAAATATTCATTGTATCATCTTTTCCGCCGAATGAACCGCCAAGTTCTGCTTGAATCACTTCGACTTCATTTAATCCAAAACCTAAGACTGATGCAACTACTTTTCTTGTTGTGAATGGATTCTGAATGCTGCCAATTATTTTTATTCTGATATTCCCTTCGCCGAGCATTGCTGTTACACATTCCGGTTCAATATAGGCATGTTCTATCAGTTGAGTAGTATAAGTCTGTTCAATTATTTCATCGCTCTGCTTGAATCCTTTTTCAACATTTCCCTTTCGAAGCGGGTAGTGAGTAATCAAATTGGATTTGTACTGAGGATGGATAAGAATAGAATCCTTATCAAGAGAAGTTGTGGGATCTTCAAGAACCGGTAATTCTTCTAAATCGATTTTTACTTTCTTTGCAAGTTCTCTAAGAACAACTTCATTCTCGCCGACAAGCATTGCAACAACATCACCGGGTGTTACAATTTTCTCATAACAAAAAATCGGTTGATCCTGCTTAATGGGTCCAACTTTTTTACTTCCACTTATATCAACATGCGTTATTATAGTCTTAATGGAAGGATGATTTTCTATTGATGAAAAATCAATTTCTTTTATTATTGCATGCGAAACATTTGTTCGAACCATAACACCATACAATTCGCCTTCGAAACGGTAGTCATCCGCATATTTTGCTTTACCTGTTACCTTTGCATAGCCATCCTGACGAACGACCGGCTTACCGACAATATTGAATTTTTCTTTACTCAATCAATGTCATTGATATAGTGAAAATAATTTATTGCCCTGTTTAATTATTTCTTTGAATGTTTCCGAATCATCAATCTCTGTTAGCTTAAAATCCTTAAGCAGAATATTTCCTTCCTGAACAACAGTTTTAATATTGGATTCGAGCGCTCCATAAATAAAATGTCCCCAGAAATTTGAATCATTAATCGGTGTAGGTGGAATATAGTCCCATAAAATAAAATCAGCACGGTCATTCTCAACAATAGACGGGAAATCATCAAAATATTTTTTATCAAATCCAATCTGATCAAAATATGACTTAATAAACAATCTGAATGTATCCTCCATACTGTTTTTCTGATTCCGCAATAA
>CAZEBL010000174.1:0-324 GCA_964510325.1 uncultured Melioribacter sp.
CCCCGCAACAAATAACTATGAGTTTTATTCTTAACATGTCTAAGGGTAACTATTATATCTACCAACAAATTATACTTTTAAGTCATCTAACTTATCGAACAAAATAATATCAAGGTATTTTATGAAAGCAGTCGTCTGTACAAAGTACGGTCCGCCGGAAGTTCTTAAGATTGTAGAAGTAGAAAAACCAACTCCCAAACCGAATGAAGTTCTTGTAAGAATCTTAGCAACAACAGTACACATCGGCGATACAAAGATCCGCCGTTTTGAACCGGGGATGGGTCCCGTTAAAGATTTCTTTTTCAAACCTGTTATGCGTTTAAT
>CAZEBL010000174.1:334-6656 GCA_964510325.1 uncultured Melioribacter sp.
GATTTAAGAAACCGCGTAAAAAAATATTAGGCATGGAGCTCTCGGGCGAAATTGAATCAACAGGAAAAGATGTAACACGTTTCAAAGTTGGCGATCCCGTTTTCGCATCCACGGAATTCAGATTCAGTGCTTATGCTCAATACTGCTGCTTGCCGGAGAACGGAATCCTTGCAATCAAACCCGCTAACATGACTCACGAAGAAGCCGCTCCGGTTTCCAACGGCGGAATAACCGCACTAATCCACTTAAGAAGAGGGAACATACAAAAAGGGGACAAAGTTTTGATCTACGGAGCTTAAGGTAGTGTTGGTACGTATGCAATTCAGATCGCTAAGAATTACGGCGCGGAAGTAACGGCTGTGTGCAGCACTTCCAATATTGATCTGGTGAAATCACTTGGCGCCGATAAAGTAATTGACTATACCAAACAGGACTTTACTGAAAGCGGCGAGAGATACGATGTAATTTATGATGCTGTAGGTAAAATAGAACGTTCAAAACGGAAGAAAGCACTTTCACCAAAAGGAATTTATGTAAACGTTCTTACTGCATCGGGGAATATCAAATTGAAGGTGAATGATCTTTACGCATTAAAAGATCTCTGCGATGCGAGAAAACTTAAAACTGTTATAGACAGACGTTATCCGCTTGAAGAAATTGTTGAAGCTCATAGATACGTGGATAAAGGGCACAAGAGGGGAAATGTGGTAATTACTGTCGAGCATGATGATAAATAACAGGGTTCATGTCATTCTGACGAGTCCCGATTGAATCGGGACGAAGAAGAATCTATTTGGAAAAAATGAGATTGAGATTCTTCACCTCACTTAGTTCGGTTCAGAATGACAAGCGCGGTGTCATTCTGAATCCTGTCCTGACAAAAGTCAGGATTATTTCAGAATTTGCACATAATAGAATAGCTGTTACGGTCAGATTCCGGGTCAAACCCGGAATGACGGATGTCGTGTCACTTCACCAGTATCATTTTCTTAACGGAAGAATACTCACCCGCATTCAATCTGTAAAAATAGACGCCGCTCGACAAATTCAATTCCGCTGCATCGAATTTGTAAATGTAATTACCTGCCGGTTTGTATTCGTTTACGAGTGAAACGACCTCTCTTCCAGTAATATCATAAATCTTCAGTTCCACATTCCGCATTTCGCTTATTGAAAAATTTATTGTTGTGGATGGATTGAACGGATTAGGGTAATTCTGACTTAACTCAAACCGCATTGGCAATTTTCCTTCTTCTACTGATGTAGGAACAAGAGGAAGGTAATTAAATCCGTAAAGTCTTCCGGCAAAGAGTTTATTATCCACAACAAGAACACTCAACACATCAACGCCACGCTGATCCTCAAGAAAATTCCACGTGATTCCTTTATCAATAGATGTAAACCAGAAGGTTCTTCCAGAACCCTTTGTGTAATGGACATAAATTTTATTGTTATGCACGGCAAAGTTGGCTTCGTTTATACTTCCCGCACCAAGGTTTAAGTATTGCCAGTTTTTTTCATCGTTGCTTGTATAAATTCCGTAAGATGCAGCAATTAAAAATTGATTATCAATTATCAGCACATCGTAAACACTGTTCGGTTCACCCCACATTTCACCGAAGACAACTTCTTCCCATTCATAGGAGTTCTCTTTGTTTTTAAAGTAAGAAGAATTACCTCCTGCACCAGCGTAAAGTGTCCCATTGATATTTTTTAGTGAATTAATGTTGTAAGAAACACTGAATGAAAGTCCACTATTAAATGGAATCCATTGGGAGAGATTGTTGAGATCAATTACAAATACTCCCGAACCGTATGTTCCAACAAATAAATCAGAACCTCTGATAGCGAAATCTGAAATAGTATTTGCACCCAAACCATTCAAACCGGTATTGAGACCATTCCATGTTTTTCCTTCGTCATTAGAATAAAACACTCCAAAGTTGTATGTACCGACAAAAATTTTATTTCCGTGTTTTATCAGTGCACTAATAAAATCAACATCGGGTGAAATTATGTTGGATTCTTCCCAGTTTGCGCCATTGTCCCTGCTTATGTAGATCCGGTTATCGGATCCAGCGTAGATGATTCCATCTTTCTGAAATAATGAAGGAGTTGGACGCGAATCGTTGATCGCATCAATCTTATTCCACTGCGCATTGGTATTGATTGATAAGAGCATAATAATTATAAATGCTGCCTTATATATGTAGAAACGAGTCATGCTATTCCTTTCGATAAAAAATTTGAATTACTAATTAAAGATTCGATTTACAGCAGAGGAATTTAAACCGATGCAAAAATCATAAGTGGTTAAAGGTTCCTTTCGAGTTTATTGCAAAGTTAGAAAAGTAATTTCATAATTGTTTGATAGTTGAGACGTCTTATATCGTGTTTCGGTTTTATTACATTTTAAAAATATTTTACCTTCTCGAAAATTATTTTGAAATATTTTCGAGAAAATGACATTTGTTATTATGACATTGCTACATGGCATTATTATATTAATCAGATTCTACACCTGAAATAATTGTTATCAGATCAGATTATCGCAAAAGTATGAATGAAAAATGTGGTGTCATTCTGAATCTTGTCCTGACAAAAGTCAGGATTATTTGAGAATCTGTGGCAATGGAATTGTTATATCGTTCAGATTCCGGCTTTCACCTGAATAACATTCGCAAATTAAAGCATAAATGATTTTATTTCTCCCGCGAGTAGATCCGGATGTTCGTAAGGAATGAAATGTCCGCACTCATCAATCATAATTAATTTTGAATTTGGAATCTGAGCCGAGCCTTTGAAAGCAATCGTTTCCGTTGTGGTGTTCTTATGAAGATTTTTATTCGGAATCCATTTATCGTTCCTACCGAAAAAGATAAGTGTCGGCTGTTTTATCTCTTTCAATCGATCATAAACCGGATAATCGAGCAGACCATTTAGAGAGTTAACAACTACAGAACAGTAATCTCGAAAATTTTTCCACGCTTTCATTTTAATTCTATCATCAATCATCGGTTTAACATCTTCATCCATCTTAAAAAAATTTGAACGGAAACTTGCGACAATATCATCATCACTTGCGGAATAATAGAGCTGGGCGGTGTTATATTTTTTTATGAGATACTTTTCTTCTTCGCTGAAGGTTTCGAATCCAGCGGGAGCTAATAAGATAAGTTCGCTTAGAAGAGTAGGGAATTGTAGTGCCGTAGCAATTGAAATTTGTCCTCCCATTGAATGACCAACGAGAGTTACGTTTTCCAATTTAAGTTTTTTTATGAATGATGAAATTGCATTAATGTAAAAGGGAACAGTTCCGTCGTGAACACCTTTGGAAGATTTCCCGTAACCGGGCAGATCAATTGCAATACATCTGAATTCGTTTTGAAGAAGAGGTATCAGTTTTAACCATGCGGGTATGTAGCTCGATAGGCCGTGAATAAAAATCAGTGTTTTATTACTATTACCTGTATCGTAATAAGCAACTGATATCTGATCATCAAGTTGAATAATAGAGTAATCGAAGTTATAACTCAGTTCGGGAAATTGCATCGTCATTATTGGTTTTTTAGAAGATGCCCCGGTTTCTCCACAATAACATAGGGGGGTTTGTTATTATGGTTTACCGCCGGGGCGTACAGTATTATTTAAGAAAATCTAAAACAGCTTTTGTGAACTCTTCAGGTTTTTCAATCTGAAGCATATGTCCGCAGTTATCAATTTCATATAATTTACAATTAGGAATTTGTGTTGCGCCCCACTTAAATACATCCGCTGTAAACCCGGGATTTAGATAAGGATTCGGGATTAATGCATCGTATTTTCCATAAACAATTAAAGTTGGTGCAGAAATATTTTTTATTTTGTCGAATGTTGGTTCGTCGAGCATTGCATTAACACATCTTACAACTGTGTATGTAAATTCATCAAAGTCTTTTGCCTTTGCCATTCTAACCCGTTCTTCAACCATCCACTCCCATTTGCTGTCATCCCAGGAATAGAAATTGTTAGCAAGATTTCTGCGGACACCATCTTCGTAAGTTTTTTTAATAAAGTTCTTTGTCATAACACTTCTTAGCCAGTCGCCCTCTCCTTTTTCAAACTCTTCTATTCCGGCCGGAGAAGCCAGAACAAGTTTTTCAAGACGAGCAGGATATTTAAAAGAGAACATAATTGCGATTTGTCCGCCCATAGAGTGACCGGCGATAGTAAATTTCTTCAGTTTCAATTCATCCGCAAGACGTTTGATCTGTTCGGCATAAAATGAAATAGAATATGGGTAAGCATCCTTTTGGGATTTTCCATAACCGGGAAGATCAACCGCAATTACTCTGTACTCTTTAGATAATTCGGGAATTACATACCGCCAGAATCCGGCATTGCTTGCAAGTCCGTGAACGAGTATCAATGTTTTACTTCCTGTTCCAACATCAATGTAAGAGATGCTTGGATTATTCAAAGCAGACTTAGTTGGAAACCCATAATCAATATCCAGAAATTCCAGAGCCGGTTTATCTGTATAGAGGAATCCGGAACATCCGGAAAGACCAAAGAGTGCAATGATTGTAAATAATAATAGTCTTTTCATGTCATCCTCCTAGAACATTAACCAGCTAAGTGAAGTGAATATAACCCATGGATCTTTGGGACGCAGTTTATCGTATGTTACACTGGGTGCATTATAAAAATCTCCAAGCATGCAATAACCGGCACTCAACCCTAAAGTCAGAAATACTTTTATGTTGTACTTAACTTCGGCATTAATTTCCGAACCGATGAATGATGACCCGCCCTTAGGTTTAACATTGGATACTGCTGCGGCTAGTCCAATTTTTCCGCTCAGTTTATTCGGTATGAAATCTTTCATCACACTTAAAAATCCTGCTGTAACGCCAAGACCCATATTCGATATATCATGAACTGCGGAGTAATATCTATTAACAACCTGAGGATCGGGGAATAGAAGCAGAGCTTTATGCGAACTGTAAATTCCGGTAGGCGAACCCCACACATTTCCGGTTATAACACTTCCAACAGATTTATCGGCGGCATCGTTTCCGTCACCGCTCGAGAATTGTGCTTCGAGTGTAATTTTGTCATTTGCGGTCATACCGTATTTGTATGAAATCATTGCATTAGCGCTTACGCCAAAAATATCTGCATAAGAATTAACTTTATTGTTTGCAGAGACGGTATCTATATTGCCGAAATTGGTCATGACATATGCATCCGCCCACCATCTTCCGGCCATAAAATCTCTGTTGTATGACGCATGAGTTCCGAGCCAGATAACATTAGCTTCATACCTTTGCGTCGGAAAATTCAATCGCACAGCGCCATTATATTCTGCTAATCCGCTGTTCAATCCCTGCCCCAGAACAGAAATGCCGCCGGCGTTCTTTCCTCTGTCCCATACATACCAGGCATCAGCGCCCCATTCAAGTAAAGGTGCAATCCGGGATTCGAGATCGAACATCCAGAGAGCGACGTCATCATTCTCCTGAATAATATTTTCGTAAAGCTGATAGTAGCCAGCCCGCATCATAGTAGTCTTGCTTAAGTTTGCATACAAACTTATACCCACACCCTGTGTTCCCCAGTAGCTCAACTTATAAGAACTGGTTTGGGCAGTACTTACAGCCATAATGTTGGGATCGCGTGCATTGTCAAAAATTCTTTGAAGTCCTACAACCAGATTCCATTCAGCATCTTTAGGACGAATCTCAACGTTTGCAAGAAGAGTCTGGAGGTTTACCTGTCCGGCATTTATTCCGCCTCCTGTATTGCCCCCAACCCCGTATGAAGCATCGCCCCAGGTCATGTCAATTTTGAATAAGCTTCTGACAGTAGCGACGCCGTCAAGAATAGAAGGAGTATAAATGAACATTGGAACGAAACGCTGTTCAAAGTAGGAAGAAGTTTTTGAATGTGTGTTTGTTGTGTTGGGTCCAAACAATCTTCCTATAATTTGACCCCGCAGTAATTCATTTGTAGGTGCTATATTAGAAGCGGTACCGCGAGAGAACCAGTATCCGATAAATTTTATTTCCGGAATTTTTGGTTCTTCAATTCTGACAAGTTTTGTTTCTGTTGAATCTTGAGCAATGAACACTGCTGGCGCAGAAATTATGAGGAGAATAATCATTAATAATTTTTTCATTTTTCTCTCCAAGGTAATTGAAAAAAGCGGATTGAAATTTTTTCAATTCACAATCCGCTCTTCAATTCAAATTATTGCTTCACATATTTTTGAACGTAGATAGTATATTTTGTTCCGGCAATTGTAGTGCTACCGAAACCGCCGGCTGCTGTGGGTGCAGAA
>CAZEBL010000174.1:6666-6905 GCA_964510325.1 uncultured Melioribacter sp.
AACACCTGTAAGAGGCGGAGTTGTCTGGATTACTTCATAAGTCATTTTGTTTCCGCTGATTGCATAGATTCCGGTTGCCGTAACAGCTGCGGGTGAACTTTGATTTGCAACTATTGTGTAAATCTTTGCGCCCTGTGTACCATATGTTGCGCTCGCGTCGGTGTTGGTTGTTTCGGTATTTGTATAAGTTCCGGATACGGTTGTTGTTACATTACTTTTGTCAGTTTGAACAACAGTAT
>CAZEBL010000175.1:0-6862 GCA_964510325.1 uncultured Melioribacter sp.
GCAACATCCTGCATATCTTCAACAACATCATGATACCTGGGATGGTTAGTTATTTTTTGATCTTCCCATCTGGAAAAAGGATGAGTTCCGGCAGCGGCAATTTCGAGTCCATGATGTTTTGCAATTTGAGAAAGATTACTTCTAAGCCGGACAACTTCTTTTCTTGCATCTTTAATATTATAGCAGATATTGGAGCCGACTTCAACAACGGACTGGTGCATTTCTGCTTTTACTTGTTCTTTAAGGATTATTTTCCCCTCGCCCAGAATTTGTTCGATGTGGGATTTTAATTCCCTTGTTTTGGGATCAACAATCTGAAATTCTTCTTCAATTCCAATGGAAAATAATTTTTCACTCATAGAAAATACCTTAATTCAGCAAATTATTATTTTGATTTTGGAGCACTTTTAGAGACTGAAGAGTTGATAAATTCTCCCCATGTAAGGTTATTTGCTCCCGATTTCTGTTTTTTAGCCCTATTGATTGCCATATTAGCTGCTGCTTCAACAACCCATTCAAAGTTTTCCTGACCGACCGAATTAACATCTGCATCCGGTGCCGGGTTGCAAAAATCGATTGCGTATGGAATTCCATCTCTAACAGCAAACTCAACTGTATTGAAATCATAGCCCAAAGCTTTATTCAAAGCCAGGACATATTTCTCTATATTTTTTAATAACTTAGCTTCAACAGGTAAAGGATTTTTAACATATCTTTCATGATGGGGTACCTTAGGATCGTAACGCATAATTCTAACATCTTTTAGACCAATGCAATAGCACCTGAAATATTGGTCGAACTCAATAGCCTCTTGGAGCATCATTACTAATTGACCTGTTTCATTATATGCTTTGAAAAATTCTTCAGGGTTATTCAATTTATAAACATTTTTCCATCCACCTCCAGCAAAGGGTTTGAAAAATGCGGGAAATCCAACATACTTAAATATTCCTTCCCAATCTAAAGGATAGTCGAGGTTTCTAAATGATTTTTCATTTGTATCTGGCGGATGCTGGTTGGATGGGAGCAGAACTGTTTTAGGTACCGGCACATTAATCTTTGTAGCCAATGCATTATTAAAAAACTTTTCATCGGCACTCCACCAGAAAGGATTATTAATAACTGCCGTTCCAGAAAGAGCAGCATTTTTGAGATATCCTCTATAAAAAGGGACATCCTGAGAGATACGGTCAATTATTACTGCATAATCGCTTGGTTCACCCTGTATAACCTGATTTATCTTAACATATTCAGCAACAATGCCGGGTTCTTTTTTGGAATTTACTCTTTCAACAAATGCCGGCGGGAATGTATTTTCCTGTCCAAATAGGATTCCGATTTTTTTCATAATGACCTCTGGATTTTTGAAATCTAAAAATTTATGTAATTACTAAACGAAGCAAAGATATTAATAATTCACTATCACAGATTTTTAATAGTAACAACGAAGAACATGTTAAAGAGCAAGTGCATGAGCAAGAACATGATTTTGGAACAGATCATGCAATTTTAGAAAGATAGAGTGGAAACATTTCTTTCCACCATGGCCAGTCATGACCTGTCCCCTGTCTTATATCAAGCCAGTGAGGAATTCCTTTCGAGGAAAGGATGCCGCTCATTCTCTTATTTTCATCGAGGCAGATATCCCATTCACCTGTACCTAACACAATTCCCATTTTTTTAATTCTTTCGAGGTACCATTCATCATTCAAGTTAGGCATATAATCTGGTGGATTATTAAAGTAACAATTATCATCATAGTAACCCATAATAAATTGTTTTATATCGTATGCACCACCCATAGTAAATAGATAACTGATTCTATCAGGATATCTAAATGCAATATTCAATGCATGGTAACCGCCAAAGCTACAGCCGGCAACACCGACTGTTTTAGAACCTGTTTCATATTTTGCAAATTCAATTACATCATTCAATATAACTCGTTCGTAAGCCATGTGAGTTTTAACTCTATCAGCCGGGTGAATTCCGTAATTATACCAGCTCTCGCCATCAATACCATCAGGGCAATAAATTTTTATTTTGCCGGATTCAATTAGTTGCCAAGCTGAACCGACAAGTCCAAAGTCTTTATTTTCGAAATACCTTCCTTTTGATGTTGGAAAAATAATTACCGGAAATCCTGAATGACCGAATACAAGCATCTCAAAATCTCTGCTCAAATACTGAGTGTACCATTTGTGATAAAATTCTTGCATATCAATTCTATTTAATGAAATGGGAAAATTTTGAATGGAATATAAATAAGGATAGGATGTAATTCCATTAGATAAATTTAAGAATAACAAAAAAGGGAGACCCTAAAAGGTATCTCCCTTACAATTAGAATAGATATACTTATTTATGCTAATGATTTCCAGCTTTGTAGAAGTTTCATATAATTTGCTCTTTCGAAGGCAGCAGGTTGAGCAATTTTTTTCTGGCTCATACTTCCTTTCATCATACTAATGGATTCATATTCATTTTTCTCCATCCATTCTTTCATTCCATTAAGAATTTCAGTAATCCTTCCAATTCCTTTAACAAGTAATTCAGATGCCATCATAGCAACATCTCCACCAGCCATCATTATTTTAATAACATCCTCATGACTATGAATTCCGCTTGTAGCGCCTAAAGATGCTTTTACATTATCATACAAAATTGCAATCCATCTTAATGGAAGTCTCATTTCCCAATTTGTACTTAAAACAAGGTTTGGGACTACTTCAAGTTTTTCAAGATCAAAATCAGGTTGATAAAATCTGTTAAACAGAACAAGAGCATCTGCACCGGCATTATCGAGTCTCTTTGCCATATTAGACATAGAAGTAAAGAAAGGACTTAGTTTCATAGCAACGGGAATTCTAACATTCTTTTTAACTTCAGTTAAAACATCAGCATACATTGTTTCGATTTCGCTTCCAGTTAAGTGTGGATTAGTTGCGATATAATAGATATTTAATTCGAGAGCATCAGCACCAGCTTGTTCAATATTCTTTGCATACTTAACCCATCCACCCGTACTAACACCATTTAAGCTGCCGATGATAGGGATACTAACAGATTTCTTAAGAGCGGCAATATGATCAAGATATTGGTATGGTGTAAGATGAAATTGTTGTGGTTCCGGAAAATAGCTTAACGCTTCGGCATAACTTTCTGTTCCATAAGAAAGGTAATGATCGAGTTCACCTGACTCATGTGTAATCTGTTCTTCAAATAAAGAATATACAACTACGGCTGCAGCGCCGGCATCTTCCATCTTCTTAACATTATCAATACTTTGCGATAATGGTGATGATGAAGGAACAATGGGATTCTTTAATTTCAGTCCCATATATGTTGTTGATAGATCCATAGAATAACTCCTTATATAAATTTTTATTCCCGAATCAGGATCGGAGTTAAACCCGATCCTTTACAGGACTGAATTTAATTTTCTTTTTTTTCTCCGCTTCCATTACCGGAGTAATCGAATGCAGCCATTTGTTCATATAATTTCCATCTGCTTGATACTTCTTCTTGAGCAGATTCTAAAAGTCTCTTGGCATCCTGCGGATGAGATTTTGTTAACATCTTATAACGTGTTTCTTTGTATATATATTCTTCTAGTTTGATTTTAGGAGCTTTCGAATCAAGTTTAAGCGGATTCTTTCCTTCCTTCAGATTTTCGGGATTATATCTAAACAATGGCCAGTAACCACTATCAACAGCAAGTTTTTGATGTTCCATACCTTTTGCCATATTAATACCATGGGCGATACAATGGCTGTAGGCAATTATGAGAGAAGGACCGTCATATGCTTCTGCTTCAAGGAATGCACGGACTGTTTGAGCATCGTTGGAGCCCATTGCAACTTTCGCAACATAGACATTACCATAATTCATAGCCATCATTCCAAGATCTTTTTTAGCAGTCGGTTTTCCACCGGCAGCAAATTTAGCAACTGCGCCCATACCTGTTGCTTTAGACATCTGTCCACCGGTATTCGAATAGACTTCGGTATCGAGGACAAGAATATTAACATTTTTGCCAGAAGCAAAAACGTGATCCAATCCACCATAGCCGATATCGTAAGCCCAGCCATCGCCTCCAATTATCCAGACTGATTTTTTAACAAGGTAATCTGCAACCTCAAACAACTTTTCAGCTCTTGGAGATTTAATGCTTTGTAATTTCTTCTTCAATTCAGCAACCCGTTCACGTTGTTCATATATTCCGGTTTCATCCTTCTGATCCGCATTAATTATAGATTCAACGAATTCCTTACCAAGTTCATTTGTAAACTCACTTAATAATTCTTTAGCAAACTGATTCTGTTTATCAATTGCCAAACGCATACCCAAGCCGAATTCTGCATTATCTTCGAAGAGTGAATTAGCCCATGCAGGACCTCTTCCATCCTTATTTTTAGCCCATGGAGTAGTTGGTAAATTTCCACCATAAATTGATGAACAACCAGTTGCGTTTGCAACCATTGTTCTATCGCCGAATAGTTGAGATACAAGTTTAACATAAGGTGTCTCTCCGCAACCAGAACATGCACCTGAAAATTCGAATAATGGTTCTAATAATTGATTACTCTTTATTAGAGTCGTGTTAACGAGGCGTCTATCAATTTCAGGTAATTCGAGGAAGTAATCGAAGTTTGCCCTCTCCTGTTCACGAATAGGAATTTGCGGAACCATATTAAGGGCTTTAAGACGTGTCTCTTTTTTATTTTTAGCAGGACATACTTCATAGCACAATTCGCATCCTGTACAATCTTCAACTGCTACCTGAATAGTATAAGCATATCCTTCTGGGAATTCCTTTCCTTTAGCATCCATCGACTTAAACGTAGCAGGTTTATTATCAAGATATTTTTTATCATACACTTTTATTCTGATTGCAGCGTGAGGACAAACAAGTGCACATTTACCGCATTGTATACACCATTCAGGATCCCATTCAGGAACTTCGAGTGCAATGTTTCTTTTTTCCCATCTCGTAGTTGCCGAAGGGAAAGTTCCATCGATTGGCATTTCACTTACTTTTACTTCATCACCTTTACCAGCCATCATCTTTGCCAAAACATTTTTCACATAATCAGGAGCTTTGTCGGATACGATTGGAGGTAATTCAATTTTACTTGTAACAGTAGAAGGTACGTCAATCTGGTATAAGTGAGCAAGAGTCTGATCTACAGCTTCGTAGTTCTTCTTAACAATATCTTCACCTTTGGCACCGTAAGTTTTCTTGATCGATTTTTTAATCTGCTCAATTGCCTCTTCTTTAGGTAGAACACCGGAAATTGCAAAGAAGCAAGTCTGCATAATTGTATTTACTCTTCCGCCCATACCGGTAGCATTAGCAACAGCATATCCATCAATTGCATACACTTTTAATTTTTTATCAATAATCTGCTGCTGAACATTTCGAGGTAAACGATCCCATGTTTCATCTTTACTGAATGGAGAATTAATAAGGAATGTTCCTCCATTCTCTATTTTTTCCAGCACATCAAATTTTTCCATTAATCCGAATGAGTGGCAACCGACGAATCGAGCACTTTGAATTAAGTATGTGGAATGAATCGGTTGAGGTCCAAATCTTAAATGTGATATTGTAGTAGAGCCGGATTTTTTGGAGTCATATACAAAATAACCCTGTGCATAGTTATCAGTTTCTTCTCCAATAATTTTTATTGAGTTTTTATTTGCACCAACTGTTCCATCAGCACCAAGTCCGAAGAATAAACAACGGACAACATTATCAGGATCGGTCATAAAATTCTTATCATAGTCAAGACTTGTATTTGTCACATCGTCATATATTCCAACAGTAAAATGATTTTTCGGTTCATCTAATTTTAGATTATCGAAAACAGCTTTTACCATTGACGGAGTAAATTCTTTGGATGACAAACCGTATCTGCCGCCAATTATTTTAGGCATTTTAGCGAATGGAGGATTGTTAGAAGACATTGCTTCAGCAATTGCTGTAACAACATCTAAATGGAGCGGTTCACCAAGAGCTCCGGGTTCTTTTGTTCTATCGAGGACTGCGATCTTTTCTACTGTTTTTGGTAATGCTGCTAACAAATGTTTTGGAGAGAAAGGTCTGTATAATCTTACTTTAAGAATTCCTACTTTTTCTTCCATTTTTTGCGTTAGGTAATCAACTGTTTCCTGAGCAGTTTCTGCACCCGAGCCCATAATTACAATTACACGTTTTGCATCTGGCGCACCATAATAATCAAACAACTTATATTGGCGACCGGTCAAATTTGCAAACTGGTTCATAGCATTTTCAACTATATCCGGGCATTCATTATAAAACTTATTAACCGTTTCTCTTCCCTGGAAATAGACATCTGGATTTTGAGCAGTCCCGCGAATGAATGGGTTTTCTGGATTAAGTGCTCTCTTCTTAAACTCTGTTACTGAATTCGGATCAATCATTGTTCTAAGATCGTCATCTGTTAATTCTTCAATTTTCATTACTTCTGAAGAAGTTCTAAAACCATCGAAGAAATGAACGAATGGAATTCTTGATTCGAGCGAAGCTTTATGAGCAATCAATGCTGTATCCATTACTTCCTGAACAGAATTTGAACAGATTAATCCATATCCGGTTTGTCTGGTAGACATCACATCACTATGATCACCAAAAATTGAGAGTGCGGCAGCAGCTAATGAACGGGCACTTACATGAAATACCGTGGGTGTTAATTCTCCTGCAATTTTGTACATGTTTGGAATCATTAGCAAGAGCCCCTGTGAAGCAGTAAAAGTAGTTGTAAGAGCACCGCTTTGAAGTGAGCCGTGGACTGCACCAGCTGCGCCTCCTTCACTTTGCATCTCTGTTACAGATGGG
>CAZEBL010000176.1:0-6828 GCA_964510325.1 uncultured Melioribacter sp.
TTCCTTAATTATAACTTCCACCGAATTAAGTGCCTAAATAAAATAAACAGATTTAGTTCAAAACTACTCTTTTTGTTTGGGACAATTTTCGAGGGACAAAAAAGTAGAAAAAATTACAGGTAAGTAAAATCAAACTACAGAAGTAAAATAATTCTCCCCGTTATCCTTAACATGAATTAGAAGTAAATTAGCTCTAACCAGCTTAATTAATGTCCTTGATGCCCGTCGGTCTGATATATTGGCAATCTTACTAAGTTCTTTAACGGAAATTTTTTCGTTTTTTTCGAGATACTCAAAAACAATTTTCTCATTTTTACCAACAGAATAATTTACAAGAGATTTATTTGATTGCCTTGTTTGTAGCAGTTTAATCATTTCCTTGCTGGCAAGAACACTTTTATCATTAACTCTTACATAAACCTGTGCGGAATTTAAATCGAGACTTGATTTATAATCCTGAATTCTATGCGGTTTATTATCCGATTCAGGAATTTCAACGGCCATTACTTCTTTGTTTTTTATTTCGAAAGAGTAGATATTGCAAAGAACCGGTGGGATACAAAATTTTTCTGCTGTTTCTTTTATAAGTTCGGTATCACTCTTTTCGCTGGCAATTCCGTAAATTGACTTATCGTCATCAACCCCAATGAGTATAACACCGCCGCTCGTATTTGCAAATGCAATTATACTCTTAGCAATTTTTTCGTGGGTTGAGAATCTTTGTTTGTATTCAACATGCAATCCTTCCCCCATCTCAATCAATTCAAGAACTTTTTTTCGGTTCATCTGGTAAAGAAATTTTTAGAGATTGATTAAAGGATCTTTTTCTTAAGTGAATCAGTCCTTTCCTTCAATGAATCAGTTTCGAATTTCTGATCTGTTCTTTTAAGTAAAGAATCCGGTTTAGGTTTTAGTGAATCGCTTTCCGGTTTTATGTCCGATCTACTTTTAAGAGAATCAGATCTCAATTTTCTAATCGGGATTTCATCTTTATCAACGGGGAGAATATTTTCTTTTAGTTTAATTTTCGTCGAATCGTGCTCAACAGGTTTTTGTTCTTCCAATTTCTTTTGATTTTCAGAATCCCGTTTAAGCTGTTCTTCTCTTTCAATCCTGTCCTTCTCATTTTTATATTCACTATACTTGGCAAAAACAGCTTTACCTAAAGGTGTAGCAGCATATTCCTTTGTTGATAAAATTCCATAATAAAAAGCGGATGAATCATATTCCTTAAGTTCTTCATGAATCATTCCGATATAGTAAATTGATTTGGGTGCATACGAAGATTCAGGGTAATTCAAGTAAATATCTCTAAAAGCTTTAATAGCGTTGCGGAATTCTTTACTATAATATTTTTCTTCTGCAGCTATGTAAAGAGGTTCAGCCGGATCAGCAGTTGCTACAACTGTCTTCTTAACTTCCTCTTTAATAAGTCCCAGTTTCTTACCGGCTTCATTATAAAGAGATGATTTTGAATAATCCTCATAAATAATTTTGTAGAGACTATCAGCTTTCTCTTTTTGGTTAATTGTTTCGTAATAAGTTCCAAGAGCAAATAGCGTCTGTGGTGTATTTGGTTTTTGAGGGTATTCATCCAGAATAAGTTTGAAATAGTAATAAGCTGAATCCGGAACATCCATTTCAGAGAAAAAGTGGCTGCCAAGATTATAATAATTTTGTGAGAGCAGAGTACCAAGTGAATCGATTGAGATTTGAGGACGGGATGGTTTTTGTACCTTACCAAGTGATATTAGCATTGCAAGTGAAAATTCTTCTTTTCGTTTAGGTTGATTTTGAAGATCCTGTTGGGGATTTTGTTGGGGTATCTGTCGCTGTTCAAAATTAACTTGTTGTGTCTGAAGATTTGACTGAAGCATTTCGGACTTTCTTCTATTTTCCTCAGTAAACTCCTTAAATGCTATATCATAATCGATGGAATCCTGTAAAAACTTCTCCGGCTGTTTTATATAAATAACCTGTGTATTTAGACCAGCAATTGTTTTCTTTAGACTAAAATAACGGTCAAAATTTCTGGCCCTATCATTAGCTTTAGCTTTAATATCACGATCAACAAATGAAGAAGTAGCTTTGCTATAATATTTTAATGAGCTATCATAATCTCTGTAATGACGTTCATAAATTTCACCCAGTTTAAAACTTGCCATTCCAGACGTAGGATTAAACTTGTAAGTTGAATCGACTTCTTTAAAAAGTTTAACTGCTTTTTCATATTGATTTTTATCGTAATAAACCTGCCCAAGTTCTACAAGAATACGATCCATTTGAGTATTAAACTTTCCTCTATCTCTCAAATCAACTAATTGTTCTTCGCTTTCATCTATTTTACCTAATTGTTTTAGAAGCCGGGCATGTTCAATTCTACTTTCAAATTCAATTTCGAAATTAGGTGAGTATTTCCATACGGAAGCAAAAGAATTTAATGCTTCTTCTTCATTCCCAATCTTAAGATTAATCTTACCCAACTGAAATGATAAGAGTGCACTAATTTCATCATCATCAATTTTACCAAGGAGCCAGTTACATTCATCAATTGCCTTGCTGTTTTCCTCTCTAAAAAGATAAAATCCAATAAGTGTAATTGATGCATCAATCAACAATTTTTCTTTTTGAGAAGCAATCGATTCATTCTTCACTTCATCTATTAAAGCGAGTCCTTTATCAAAGCTCCTGAGTTGTAAATATGTTTTTGCAAGCCACAGTTTATTTTCTAAATGATAAGAGGATTCCTGTAATGCTGCTAATTCTAAAAATTTTCTCTGTGCACTTGCATATTCCTGTTGATAATAAAAAGATTTGCCGGTTATAAAAAGTGCATCATCAACGTAGGAAGATTCTTTGTGGAATTGAAGGATTCTGGAACACTTCTCAATAACTCTAGTGAGTTCCTGTTTTATTTGAACCATTGACATTGCCGGAACCGCACTTCTTTGAGATGGAAATTGCTGAGCCGTTTGAGTCTGCTGTAGATTCTGGAACTGCTGCTGTTGCTGGAATTGTGGCTGCTGAAATTGTTGCTGCTGCTGTTGATATTGCTGTTGTTGATAAGGTTGTGATTGGACCTGTCCTGTTTGTGTGGAACTTTCTCTAAACTCAAACGGATCTTTTTTCTGACTTAGAATTTCTTCTTCAAGTCGGTCAAATAATGTTTTAGCATTATAATATGTATTGAAATAGGTGGTAAAATCCCGCCAAAGACCACAGCTATTAAAAAGAAATAAAAAAGCCAGGGCAACTGGGACAAAAAATTTTTTTGTGGAAGGCATGTTATTCTTATTATTTGTTAGTAATGATCGTAAAAAAGAACTATACGCTCACCTATTTTAATGATTATAATGCTTCGGGACCGGATTCATCGGTTCTTATTCTGATAACATCAGAAACATCCGATATGAAAATTTTTCCGTCACCGACCTGTCCGGTTTTAGCTGTTATAAGAATTGCATCAATAACTTTTTCCGAAATGGAGTCATCAACTACAACTTCTATTTTAATTTTAGGAACAAATTCAATTTGATATTCGCTACCGCGGTAAGTTTCCTTGTGACCTTTTTGTCTACCATATCCACGCACCTCGGTTATAGTCATACCTCTTATACCGGCTTCGAGAAGAGCTTCTTTAACTTCGTCCAGTTTGAACGGTCGTATAATAGCTTCAATCTTTTTCATTCAATCCTCGGTGTTAAGAAATATTACCGTGGCAATTTTTGTATTTTTTTCCACTACCGCAAGGGCAGGGGTCATTTCTACCAACTTTTTGTTCTACTTTTATTGGCTGTTGTTTTCCACGATGAGCACCTTCTCCTTCAAGAGATTGAGGTTTAAGACCAAGATTATCGGTTGTGTCTTTAATAGTTCTCATTCTTTGAGCCGGAGCAGGTTTTCTGCCCTGAACTTCTGCCGGTGCTTGTGGCCAGAACTTAAAGCAGAATGATACTACTTCATTACGAATATGTTCAAGCAGCTGAACAAACAGATTATATGCTTCTCCTTTATATTCAAGCAGTGGATCTTTCTGCCCATATGCCCTTAACCCGATGCCTTCCTTAAGATCATCCATTTCTCTTAAATGTTCTTTCCATTTCTCATCAATAACAGATAGAACGGCAAATCGTTCTAAGCGCGACATCAATTCATTACCAATCATCTCTTCTTTTTTATTATAGAAATCACTGGATGCTTCAAGTAATTTTTCTTTAATGCCATCTTTACCTAATTTTTCAAATGCCTCCGGTTCAACTCTAAAATCAACAAGAAGGTACTGAAGAATTTCATCATGAATTTTTTCAATATTTGCATCATCATAATATTTATCGAGTACACTATCAACAAACTCTTCAAGGTATTCGAATATTTCACCTTTTAAACGTTCCCCTTCAAGAGCTTGCCGTCTTCTTGAATAAATAACTTCTCGCTGCTGATTCATTACATTATCAAATTCGAGAAGTCTTTTACGAATTGCAAAGTTATTCTCTTCAACTTTCTTTTGAGCACGTTCAACAGATTTACTAATAAGCGGATGCTGAATTGCCTCACCTTCTTCCATACCGAGACGGCCCATAACATTTGTGATTCTATCTCCGCTAAATAAACGCATTAAATCATCTTCAAGCGAAATAAAGAATTTTGACGAACCCGGATCGCCCTGTCTTCCCGCTCTACCTCTTAACTGTCTATCGATTCTTCTTGCTTCATGGCGTTCGGTACCAAGGATGTAAAGACCGCCAACTTCCCTTACTCCAGCACCCAATTTAATATCTGTACCACGTCCCGCCATATTTGTAGCAATTGTTACAGCACCAGGTTGACCGGCGAATGCAACAATTTCAGCTTCCCTTTGATGTTGTTTTGCATTTAATACATTGTGGGATACACCTTGTCGTTTCAACATTCTACTAATCGTTTCAGAAACTTCTACGCTTGTAGTTCCAACAAGAACAGGTCGTCTTTCCTCTTTCAAACTTTTTATCTTTTCAATAATTGCGTTATACTTTTCTCTCTTTGTTCTGTAAATAGCATCATCTTCATCAATGCGAATTACAGGTTTATTGGTTGGTATAACCACAACTTCTAATTTATAGATCTCGTAAAATTCGGATTCTTCTGTTTCTGCAGTACCCGTCATACCGGCAAGTTTTTTATACATACGAAAATAATTTTGAAGCGTAATTGTGGCGAGGGTTTGAGTATCACGTTCAACCTTCACATTTTCTTTTGCTTCAATTGCCTGATGTAAACCATCTGAATATCTTCTGCCGGGTAAAATTCTACCCGTGAATTCATCAACAATTGCAATCTTACCTTCTTCAGTAATAACATATTCAACATCTTTTTCGAATAAACTGTAAGCTTTTAAGAGTTGATTGAGGGTATGAATTACATCAGATCTTTCTGTATAGATATGATAAAGTTCATCCTTCTTCCTAAGTTTTTCTTCAACTGATAATGTAGAATCATTTTCAATTTTGCTTATTTCGGTGCCAAGATCAGGCAGAACAAAAAATTCTTTTCCTTCGCGTGAACCCGAAGCTAATTCCTCCCGTCCTTTCTCAGTAAGATCAATCTGATTATTTCTTTCTTCAATTGCAAAGTAAAGCTCCTCATCAATCTCTGGCATTCGTTTCGCATTTTCTCTTAAAAATTCCAGTTCAGTTTGCTGCATTAACTTTTTATACTCCGGTTCAGCAAAGAGTTTTAGCAGCGCTTTATTCTTGGGGAACCCGCGGTGCGCTCTTAATAAAAGGACACCCGCTTTCTCTCTATTTTTTGAATCATCAGTTTTAAGAAGTTCTTCGGCTTCTTTGACAATTGCCGCAACAAGGTTTGCTTGTTTTCTAAACAGTCTTTCAACACGGGGTTTCATGTCGTCGAATTTGTGTTCCGTCTTTTCAACCGGACCGGAAATAATAAGAGGCGTTCTTGCTTCGTCAATTAACACGGAATCAACTTCATCCACAATCGCAAAATTATGTCCTCTCTGAACACAATTTTCTTTATCAACAGCCATGTTATCGCGTAGATAATCGAAACCAAATTCGTTATTAGTTCCATAAGTAATATCGTAGCCGTAAATATCTCTTCTCTGCTGGCTATCCATTGTATTCAAGATACACCCGACAGTCAATCCATGGAATTTAAAAATCTCACCCATCCATTCGCTATCGCGTTTTGCAAGGTAATCATTAACTGTAACGATGTGCACACCTCTTCCGGTTAAAGCATTAAGGTATATTGGAAGTGTAGCAACAAGAGTTTTACCTTCGCCGGTTGCCATTTCAGCAATTTTGCCATTGTGGAGAACAATACCACCAATAAGCTGAACATCATACGGTATCATATCCCAGGTTATTTTTGTGCCGGCAACCTCCCAGGATTTTCCAACAAGTCGGCGGCAAGTATCCTTAACAACTGCAAAAGCTTCCGGAAGTATTTCATCAAGAATCTGTTCGTATTTTTCGTCCAGTTCGCTGTTTATCTGTTCTATTTCATCGTATAATGTATGTTTTTCTTCCGAAGATTGAACCTGTTGAAGTTTGGTTTTATGTTCCTCGAGCTGATTTCTTAAATCTTTAGTTTCTGATAAAATTTTATTTTTAAATTCAGCGGTTTTTGCTCTTAATTGATCATCGGAAAGGTTTTTAAGCTCTTCAAAATGAGCATTTATTTGCTCAACAACAGGCCATAAATCCTTTGTTACACGTGCATTTTTATCGCCAAAGATTTTCTTTAGCAGTGAATTAAACATTAATTACTCCACATTTTCGGGCTACCAAGTTAAATAAAGAGGTTCTGAAATGCAATGAAACTGAT
>CAZEBL010000177.1:0-6778 GCA_964510325.1 uncultured Melioribacter sp.
TGTATAATTCGCTGCGGTCGTAAAGTAATTGAAGAATTTCCAGTGAATCCTGGTATCTTATATTTCCAAGTGCTTCAATACATGCAAGAATAACGTTATCATCTTCTGTTGTGCCTAATATTCCTATTATATGATCGGCTGCTTTTGAACTCCCAATTAAACCAAGTATATCAATAATGAATTTCTGATCGTCACTATTCTTTTCGCAATTGAAATCAATAAGGGATTGGATTGCCACTGAACCAAGTTTAATTAATAACTCTCCGGCAAGATTTCTTAAAGTAATATCTTTTGAAGAAACGCATTGAACAAGAAATTTTCCGGCATTCTGCGGTCTGTGATTGATTATTAATAACGAGGCAGTATTTCTGATTCCTTTGTCTGGATGAGAAACACAATTACAAACCGGTTCAACAAACTCATCAATATTATCTTGGTTAAGGAGATACTCGAGAACCTCCATTTTCTCTTCAAGAGAATCGCTATTAAGAAGTTCTGTTATTTCACGGCTGCTAAGATTTTTTTCTTCAATCATAAATTTCTACTTTTATTGCGTAATTAACTTGTCAATTACTATGCCTGAAAGAATCTTAATTATTTCCTAAGAAATTCTATCCCCTCTCGATAGGCTGCGTGCCGAATATTAGCCACTTGTTAATTTTCCTCCAGAATATTATCGGATAAAAGTGTAAAAGATTTAATAAAAAATTGTATTTTTGTCCCATTATTTTTTCTCAATTATTAATGGGGGGAAGTTGCACTCATTCGAAAAAATCCCTAAAAAAAACTTACCAAGTTACGATAATACATGCAGTGAAAACCTCTTTGAGGGATTAAATAAAAGCTTGAACAAGGCTGATTTTTCAAATTTATTTGCGGTAGATATGCATAATATTGATGGATTTCCGAATAATTCCAGATCTTCTGAGCAAATGCTTCTACCACAAAACAATGTTAGATTCCTTCAAAAAATTCTAAATTCAATAGACCTTGGATTAATTATTTCTGATAACAACGGGGATTTTGTTTACTGGAATAACAATGTGCTCGAACTTCTGGATCTTTCCGTTAATGATTTGACAAATAAAAATATTTTCGACCTGATTGAGTACATAAAATCCAGTAGTGAATTAGAAGTAAGTTTAGGTAGTTCACTTACTGCTCTTGTTTATGCTGAAGAAAAAGTTCTTAATACGGTTCTTAAATTCGGCAAGAATAAACAATTAGCATTGAGGACATACCCATTAAGCTCTGCACAAAATGTTTATAGACAATGGATCTTCTGGGATATAACTACAAAATATGAAACGGGAAGTTTTTCTGAGATTTTAACAACTGAAGATGAAATTCAACTTTATAAACAGAAGGCAACAACGCTTGCTCAAATTAATTCACAATTAGAAAAATCTATTGATAAGCTTACAAAAGAAAAAAATGAACGGGAAATTCTCCTTTCAATAATTGCACACGATCTGAAAAGTCCGTTTCAAGGATTACTTGGAACATTTTCTGCCCTTAATTCTTGCTTCGATGAACTTCCAAAAGAAGAAATTAAAACATACATGACTTATGCACAATCATCTGTAAAGAGGTTGTATTCTCTGGTAGATGGATTATTAGAATGGTCCCGGTTAATATTAGGTCAGGTTAAGTTTAATCAAACACAATGCAATTTACATTTCACAATGCTGAGTGTTATTAACCAATTAAAAATTCAACTCGAAGAGAAACAAATTTCTATAATAAACCTGATGGAAGATAAGTTAGAGACGATGGCTGATGAAAATATGGTTACTTCTATATTCAGGAATTTAATTTCTAATGCTATTAAGTATTCTAAACGTAATAGTAAAATTACTTTATCCAGTGAAGTTAAAAATGGTTTTATAAGCATCAGTATAAAAGACGAAGGAATCGGTATGAGTGAAGATGTAAAAGAAAGCATCTTTAAACCATCCCGGCATTCAACAACACGGGGAACGGAAGAAGAAGAGGGTTCCGGATTTGGTCTTTTATTGTGTAAAGAAATGGTTGAATGGCATAATGGATCAATCTCGTTTGTAAGTGAGCTGGGAAAAGGAACTACATTTACATTGAATTTCCCATTAATATCATAATTGAGTAATAAATGAGAAGCCCGGAAGACATACTGATAAATAAATTGGAATTAACACAGGAATCGACTGAACTACTTCGCCTGTTTAAGATGGCGTTTTATAGTTCCACCGAGGCATCCGCAATTATAGATAAAGGTAAAATACTTTTATGTAATCCGGCATTTAATATTCTGTTTGGCTTTAAATCAAATGAAAATTTCAGTAACCATGATATTAACGACTTCATTTCACCATCGCATAGGAAAGATTTTAATAGAAAGATAGGAACAATCCTTTTAGAAAATACGATATCTCATAATTTTGAATCGAAGGGTTTAAGATATAATTATAAGGAGTTCGATCTTCAGGTAATACTTCACTCCGAGAAGATATCTGGAAAGACATACAGCTTCTTTTCGTTCCGTGATATTACAGATAAAATATCACTACAACAGCAAATTAAAAGACTTTCTTATGTCATTGAAAATTCTTCCTCTATGGTAATACTTACCAATGCAGAGGGATTGATTGAATATACTAATACAAAATTCACAGAAATTACCGGTTATTACTTCGAAGAGGTCTTCGGTAAAAAATTAGTTCTACTTGGTCAAGAAGAAGTTTCTGATATTCAGGAAAATGAAATTTGGAATCTGGTTAGAAATGGAAATAACTGGCGGGGAGAAATTAAAAATAAAAAGAAGTCCGGTGATGAATACTGGGAATCAGTTTTTATATCACCTATGATGGATGAAAATGGTTCCATAAGCTATTTCCTTGTTCTAAAAGATGATCTAACATTTAAAAAAGAAATTGAACTAGAATTAAAACGGGCACTCGATTGTGCTGAAGAAGCTAATAAACTTAAGTTTAACCTCCTTTCTAACATGAGTCATGAATTGAGAACACCGCTTACTGGAATAATAGGTTTCTCAAGTTTATTACGTGATGAGCTGATGGATACGGATCATGTTCAGATTACAGACAAAATTTTGAAATCGAGCAAGCGATTATTAGTTACACTAAATTCGGTTCTTAACCTTGCAGAAATTGAATCGGGCAATTATCCGATCAGCTTAACAGAATTTAACTTAAGCACCTATACAAAATATTTCCTCACTAATTATGATAAAAATGCAACCGAGAAAAATTTAACATTCGATATCGAAATAATTGATGATGAAATCTTAGCCGTTGGAGATGAAAATTTATTTAAACAGATCCTAATGCACATTACCGATAATGCAATTAAGTTTACAAATGTTGGCGGAGTTAAAGTTCAGGTTACAAGTCAAGAAGACGACCAGGGTAATCCCATGGCTGTTGTTAAAGTCATCGATTCAGGAATTGGAATTTGCGAAGATGATCAGACTAAAATTTTCAGAGAGTTCCGTCAGTTAAGCGAAGGAATTAGAAGAAATTTTGAGGGAAGCGGATTAGGATTATCGGTTGCTAAAAAGATGATTAAGCTAATGAAAGGCGATATAACTGTTAAAAGCAATCTGAATGAGGGTTCTGTTTTCAGCATTATTCTTCCGGGTTTAAGAAAAAATATGTTCAATTCCGATCTTACGATTACTGTTAAACCCGATTCTGAAACGAAGGTTTTTACACCGGTAATTAAAAAAAGCAACTTTGAAAAATCTGAAGTAATTCCAAGTATACTCAGTATCGAAGATAACCTTCTCAATTCTGAACTTGTCAATCTTTTCTTAAGAAATATATTTACGGTTGATAGCGCGAATAACTATGACCAGGCATTACATAAATTACGCACCGGTAAATACGATGCTGTGCTAATCGATATAAATTTAGGAAAGGGACCAAGTGGAATTGATATTGCAAAAGAGATAAGAAATATGGCTGGTTATGAATTGATTCCGCTTATTGCATTAACAGGTTATGCATTATTGAAAGATGAAAAATATCTTTTAAGCGAAGGATTTAATTACTACCTGCATAAACCATTCGATCGCGAAGACCTGATAAAAGTTCTTAACAAAGCTCTTAAGAAAAATCATTAATCCGGAATTAGATACTTTTTTAAACTTTTTATTTTATTTCTCCACACAATTATTCTAAGCTACCATTTCATAAAACAAAAACAGTTCTGAAGATTTGATTTGGATTAAAAAAGGAAGACCATGCTTGGGACATGGTCTTTTTTGAAGGGCTGATGTGGGCTTTAGGGTAAATTATTTGGGCTTATCTTCAACAACAATTATCTCTATAGTATTATCGTAAAGAGTTTCTAAATGTTTAGGGGGATTAAAAAATTTTTTTAACCGCAAAATGAACTGAAAACGGGGATTAATTAACCTGTCGTGTTACTTCAATACCCAGTTGTTCCATTCGATACCGGAGTTTACTACGTGATAAACCAAGTATTTTAGCGGCTTTTAACTGGTTTCCGTTCGTTATTTGAAGTGTTTTAAGTATCAGACTTTTTAGAACCACATCTATTTTTATTCCGCTTGATGGAATGCTAAGTATAAATTTATCATCTGAAGCTTTATCAGAATTCTTAGTATCAAGTAGATTAGAAAAATGATGTTCCTTCAATTCATCTTCCTCGCATAATAACACAACCCGTTCAACAACATTTCTTAATTCTCTGACATTTCCCTTCCAGAAGTAATTCTTTAGAAGATCTATTGCACCGGAATCGATTGAATTAACTTCCTTACCAAACTTTTGAGAAAATTCTTTAAGAAGTGAATAAGCAATATATGGTATATCATCTTTCCTCTCTCTAAGGGGTGGAATTAGGATTTTAGCAACATTCAACCGGTAATAAAGATCCTCTCTAAAATTTCCTTTTTCAATTTCATCTTCAAGATTTCTATTTGTAGCCGCCAGAACACGGACATTTACAGAAATTTCTTTTTCACCGCCAAGCCGGTAAAATTTTCTTTCCTGTAAAACTCTTAAAAGTTTAACCTGCATATCGAGACTAAGCTCGCCGATTTCATCCAGAAGGAGGGTTCCGCCGTTAGCTAATTCGAACTTTCCTAATTTTGTTTTTTGAGAGGCACCTGTAAACGCACCTTTTTCGTGTCCGAACAACTCACTTTCTGCAAGGTCGCGTGGAATTGTTGCACAGTTGATTGTTATAAATGGCGCTGAACTTCTCGGACTTTGCTGGTGGATATATTTTGCAAATACTTCTTTTCCTGTTCCGCTTTCACCTTCTAATAAAATTGTTGTATCACTACTCTTTGCAAGTTTTTCAACTGAAGCAAGTAGTTTTTGAATTTTCGAGCTCTTCCCAAAAAAATCTCTTGTTAATTCATCAGTTTCAAGAATCGTATTTAATCTGTTAACTTCGGATTTTAGCCGAACATTCTCTAATGCTTTATCCAGAACAATTGAGAGTTGTTCAATATCGATCGGTTTTAGAAGGAAGTCGAATGCGCCCGACTTAATTGATGTTACCGCCATTTTTACATCGGCGTATCCGGTAATCATTATGACAGGAATTTCTCTAAAGCTCTTTTTAAGAATTTTGAGTATATCGATTCCATTGTGAGTGGTTAAATAAATATCAAGAAGAATAACATCCGGTTGAAATTCTGCTGTAATGTCTTTTGCTTCATCGGCATTCAGGCAAGTCTGAACTATATAGTTTTGTTTTGTTAATACCTTCTTAAGGGATGTCGCAACAAGTTCATCATCATCAATTATTAAGATTTTAGGTTCCATAAGTAATTCTCAATTTACACTTTGAATATAATATAAAACTTAGAACCTTTACCATAGACTGAGTCGAATAAAAATTCGGCTTTCATTTCATCCAACAAACTTTTACAAACCATTAAACCAATACCGGAGCCTTCGGATTTACTTGTAAAATATCCCTGTTTAATTTTTTGAACGTCTTCCGGTTTAATGCCACATCCGAAATCCTCTACTTCCCATTTTATTTTACGAACATCGGAATTTTCAATAAGACCTGTTCTTATAATAATTCTGTTTTTATTTGAAGATGCTTCAATTGCATTGTTGATAAGGTTGATTATAACTTGCAAAAGTTTATTTTCTATTGCATTTATCTGAGGAAGATTTTCGTCAACAAACTTCTCAATTATAATTCCTTTTTTAGCAGCAGTCGAACTGATAATTTCAAGTGCTCTGTCTGTTACCTTATTGATAGAAGTCCCTTTTAAGGAAGCGCTTGTCTTTTTTGTAAAATCGAGAACATCTGCAATAATGTGATTTATTCTATCGAAAGCTTCGAGCGAGGAGTTGATTGATTCTACTATTTCACCCGAGAGTTCCTTTTCACTCATTTTCATGTAATCCAGATTCAGTTTTATAGCCGATAAAGGATTACGCACCTCATGGAGCAAGCTTGCAGTTAGTTTTCCAATAATCGTTAATTTATTGTTCTGTATTAGATCTTCCACAATAATTATTCTACTTTTTTATGACTTTATGTTAGTGTGTTGAATTTTTAAGTATGTCAAAAATAGCAAAGATTTATATTCGAAAGAACCTTTGATTAAATTTACAATAAGTTTTATCATATTATAAATCCTGGGAATATTTTTCACGAAAGTGGTGGATTATTTAAGGGAAATTTATTGTAGCGCTAATTAATTACTATGGCTAAATACAGAAAGAGCGGGAGTCTGTAAAATATTTTGTGTAAACGGATTTTAGTTTCATAAAACATTTTGAAG
>CAZEBL010000178.1:0-1851 GCA_964510325.1 uncultured Melioribacter sp.
ACCATACAAGGATTTAAAATCGCCGTTGTAATTGTAAAAAGTGTTAATGAAGAAACCTGCTAAATTATTGTTATGAGTTACATCAATAATCTGTCCGAAATATTTTGCCTGGGCTTCAGTAGAGTTCTTTAATAAGTATCCGCCTGAAACACCATAGTAATTAGGATAATTAACTTCTGAAAGGAAGTAATTTCCTTTGTTTGAATCATCACTTAACGATTCCAATGCTTCAGTTAATTTATCCGGTGGAGTTGAATAAATTTCTATTCCAATTAAATCTAACCCATCAATTTTTTCATTTTGAATTCCAACAAATGATCCATAGGTGATTAATCCTGTTCCATTTTTATTTGTAAGAATATTTGAAATGAAATCTTGAGTTATAATTGAATTTGACAGGTATGAACTTCCAATTCCCCAAAGTATCGTCGTAGAAATAATTTTATAGGATTCTACCATCTCATTGAACCTGTTAAGGGTTCTTGTTCTAAATTCTGCATCTGTCAATAATTCTTCGGGTACAGAGTTTAGAGGTAATTCTACTAAAGCTAATAGTCCTAATTGATTGCAAAAACTAATTGCTTCCGGATTTGGGTAGGCTTTTGCAAACCGAATTGCATTAAATCCTGTATTCTTTATAAAAGCGAAATCTCTTTTTAGATTCTCTAAATATCCTTTTTCTAATATCTCACTCTCATTAACAATGTATGTTATTCCTTTGAGAGAAAAAGGATTATTATTAAAAAATAAATTTTGATTTTTATTTTCAATGCGGAAAAATGAAATCGTCTTTTCTTCTTTATCAATTATTTGTTTATTTGATATAAGAGAAAGTTCGGCTTTATATATATTCGGAGTATCATTCGACCAGAGAGCAGGGGCTGGGATATTAAATTTAAGTAATTGTTCTAATTGTTTTGTGTTTGAAAATGTTAATGGAAAATCATAATAAAAACTATCCCCTGTAAAATTCAGAGGAATTAACTTCAGACTTAATAACGTTCCATCTTTACCGGATAATTCTTTATTTACTAAGTCTATATTCTCAATCGTAACTTTAATTTCTCCACTTGCCGAAGAGAGATTAGGATCGAGGAAGTAATTAATTTTGACCTGTGAAAAATGTGTTTTAGGTAATATTCTAACAAAAATGCTTCTATAAATTCCAGAGGATTTTTTAGGGAATAAAAATCTTTGTTTTAACGGGATTGTCTTTTTAGAGTCTAAGCTGTTGTCAATTTTAAAAATAATTTTGTTTGGAGAATCGGTTTTAAGCAAGTCACCTGGTAATTCGATTTCGAATGGAATTTCCCCTATTGATCTTTTAAAAATATTGTATCCATTCAGGAAAATTTCAGTAGAGTAATTGATCCCACCCCAGGATATTTTAAAAACTGAATTAGTTATTTCATTTATAGATAAATTAATTTCATTTTCAAAATAGACAGTCTCCGCACCTTCCCAGGTGCATGGGATATCTACTTTTGTATAATTTTTATCGTCTGGATTAAGATAAACCTTCCAGCCTTTACTTAGTTCGATCAATTTACCATGAAATAAAGGTTTTATTGTTGTTGAATCTGTTGGAAATGGGGGAAGTGATTTAACCTTAATTTGCGCAGAAATTGATAAAGGTAAGAGAATAAATAAAAGAAAGAGAATCTTTAAATTTTTTGCCATTTTATGGTGAATTATCCAAATAAACCCTTAAATATACTAAAAAACCGAGGGCATATCAATTGAAGAATGCTATAAATTCACCAAAAATCAATGTTTTTACAATTTTATTCAGCGGATTCAACAATTTTAATAAAAGAAGTTCCAATATCAACTCCCAAAAAACTTTTCGAA
>CAZEBL010000178.1:1861-6737 GCA_964510325.1 uncultured Melioribacter sp.
AAGAATCCGATTTTAAGCAAGCGCCACCAACTAACGCACCATCAATATCGGGTTGAGATATCAATTCACTGGCATTTTCCGGTTTTACGCTTCCACCATATTGAATTATTATATTATCTGAAAGATAGTTTGAATATTCTTTTTGTAAAAGATCCCTAATAAATTTATGAACTTCCTGGGCTTGATTAGGAGTTGCGTTTTTACCTGTGCCGATTGCCCAGACCGGTTCATATGCTATGATAATACTTTGTATTTCTAATTCGCTCAGGTCTTTTAATCCAGTAATGATTTGTCTTCGAATTACATCAAAGGTTTTATCATTTTCCCTTTCTTCAAGTGTTTCGCCAATACAAAAAATGGGCTTAAGATTATTTTTTAAAGCAGCTTTTAATTTTAGATTAATTGTTTCGTCAGTTTCTTTAAAAATAGTTCGCCTCTCTGAATGACCGATAATTACAAATTCACATCCTACACTTATTAACATCTTTGCAGATATTTCCCCTGTATAAGCACCACTCTCTTCATAATACATATTTTGTGCACCTAAAGAAATATTAGTTCCTTTTAATAAGGCATTAGCAGTTTCTAATGATGTAAACGGAGGACATATAATAATTTTAGTTTTGTACTTTTTCCCGATCAATGAGTTCTTAATTTCTGAAATCAAACTGATTGACGCAGTTAGGTCGTTATTCATTTTCCAGTTACCGGCAACAATTTTTGTTCTCATTATATACCCTATTTAAATCTATATTAAAAATTCTTAGTTAACAGCTTCAACTCTTCTTATACCGGGAACCTCGCGTATTAGAACTCTTTCAACACCAGCCCTGAGAGTCATTTGTGACATTGGACAGCTGACACATGCGCCCGTTAGTTTTACTTCGACAATTCCTTCTTGAGTTACATTTACTAATTCAACGTCGCCACCATCAGCTTTTAAATAAGGACGAATAGATTCTAAAGCTTTTATTACCTTTTCTTTCAATAATTCATTCATCATTTTCTCCTTAATTCTCTCCTAAAGAAATATCAATTTTAGGAGTTTTTACAGATAATGTGTTAATACTTACCTGGGCAGCTAAATTTTTACTTATTTCTAGAATCTTTAATGATTCATCCGAATCTGGTTCACCGAATACAACCGGTTTACCATCATCACCTCCAATCCTAATATTAGGGTTAATCGGAATTGCCCCTAAAAGTGGAAGTGATAATTCGTTAGCCAATTTACTTCCTCCACCCGATCCAAATATATCATATTTTTTCTTTGTATCAGGTGCAATAAAATAGCTCATGTTTTCAACAATACCAAGAATAGGAACATTAACGCGCTGAAACATTCTAATCGCTTTTCTCACATCAATTAATGAGACATCCTGTGGAGTCGTTACAACTACTGCACCAGTTAACGGAATAGTCTGTACAAGCGTTAGCTGAATGTCACCTGTCCCCGGAGGCAGATCAAAAATTAGATAATCCAGTTCATCCCAGTGAACATCGGACATAAATTGTTTAATCGCACCACTTGCCATCGGTCCACGCCATATTACGGGTGCATCATCTTCAATAAGGAATCCAATCGAGATCACTTTAATACCAAAATTTTCGAGCGGAAGCATCTTGGCAGTTTGTACATCTTGGAATACTCTTGGTTTCTCCTTAATACCAAGCATAAGTGGAATACTTGGACCATATATATCTGCATCAATTAAACCGACTTTAGCACCTAACTTTGCAAGTGCAACTGATATATTAACAGCAACAGTGCTTTTTCCTACGCCGCCTTTACCGCTGGCAACGGCTATTGTGTTTTTTACACCGGGAAGAATTGTATTTTTTCTTTCATCTAAATTTGCTCGGACTTTAGCTGTCATTTCAATTGTTATTTTCCCTATTGAAGGAATATTTGATTTTATTGCTTCTATACAATCATCTTTTATTTTGTCTTTAAGGGGACAAGCTGGCGTCGTCAATTCCACAACAACCAGAACATCATTATCATGAATTTTGATGTCTTTAATCATGTTTAATGATACTAGGTCTCGGTTTAAGTCTGGATCATTTACGGTTCTTAATGCTTCTAAAATTGAATCTGTTTGTAATTTGGACATTAATTCTCCTAAAATTTGACACGAAAGATAAGAATTTTACCTTTTCTTACATAAACGAACGAATAAATTTAATATAGACTATATTAGGTAAAAATTTAGAATTTTGTAAACAGTCTTGACTTATTTGTTAAGCAAGCTTAACTTTGTCAAAAAAGTAATTTATGTCAACTATTTCAAAAGAAAATTACCTTAAAGCAATATTCAGTCATAGTACTGAAATGGATAATAATGCATCAACAACTATGATTGCAAATCATCTTTCCATCTCAAGTTCTGCAATTAGTGATATGGCAAAAAAATTATCTAAAGAAGGATTAGTTAAGTATGAAAAATATAAGGGAATTATATTAACTCCTCATGGTGAGAAAGCCGCTTTAAAAGTTATTCGAAGACATAGATTATGGGAATTATTCTTAATGAATGTTCTTGGATTGGATTGGAGTGAAGTGCATGATGAAGCTGAAAAACTTGAACATTACAGCTCGGACTTCCTGATAGATAAGATTGATGAATACTTGGGTTATCCTGATTTTGATCCTCATGGGCATCCGATACCTAAAAAAAATGGATCAATACCAGAGACACCAAATGTTATTCTGCTCGCCGAGGCCGAAACTAAAAATAAATATGAATTAATAAGGGTTAATGACAAAGAAAGTGAGCTAATAAATTTTTTAAAGAAGGTCGGATTAAAATTAAATTCTAAATTGGAGATTGTTGATAAACTTGATTATGACAACTCAATTTCTGTAAGGGTTAACAAAAAAAATATTACTCTTAGTAAAAAAGTTACTGATAATCTTTTTGTAAGATTAATAGAGGAATAATAAGAAATTATGAACGTTGGTTTGATTATTGTGGTGTTGCTTCTTGCGATTTCAATACTCGCATTTATTTTCTATCCTGAAAAAGGAATATTACACAAATGGCGAAGAATAAAATCCAATAACGAAAAAATTCTGTTAGAGGATACTCTTAAACACCTTTTTGAATGTGAATACAATTCAACTGATTGCACACTAACAAGTATAAGCGGATTCCTTTCAACTTCACTAGGACAGTCTTCTAAAATAATTGTTAAACTTGAGGAAATGGGTTTAGTTTATCGAACAGCCACTAAAATACATTTGACACCGGAAGGAAAATCCTACGCATTAAAAGTTATTAGAATTCACCGACTCTGGGAAAAACATCTTGCCGATAATACCAATGTCAGAGAAGAAGATTGGCATACATTAGCAGAGCTCGAAGAACACAAATTGACAGATGATGAAGTAAACCTATTAGCAGCAAAATTAGGTAATCCTCTTAAAGATCCTCATGGAGATCCAATTCCTAATGAAAATGGTGAAATACCGGAGCAGAAAGGGATAGAATTAACGGATCTTAAGGAAGGTGATATTGCTAAAATTTATCATATAGAAGATCAACCGCTGGAAGTTTTTTCTAAATTAAATTCTCTTGGTCTCTCTCCCGGTATGATTATTAAACTTATTGAAAAGAATAAAAACAATATTAGAATTGAATGTGAGGGTGAAGAAATAAATATCAGTCCAATTCTTGCACTAAATGTGCAGGTAGTTTCAATAGGTGAAAGAGAGGAAGTGATCGATAGCCATGAAACTTTATCAAATATTTCAGTTGATGAAGAAGTGATTATAGTAGGACTATCGAAATCTTTACGTGGACAGCAGAGAAGAAGACTGCTCGACTTTGGTATTGTCCCGGGGACAGTAATCAAACCAAGATTAAAAAGTTTGAGCGGAGATCCTACAGCTTACGAAGTTAGAGGCACTACCGTTGCATTAAGAAAAAATCAAAGTGATAAAATATTTATTAAGCGAAAGAATATTTTATGAATTCATTTAATAATGAAAACTGCGCAAATTGTCCTGCTCATAATTTGACCAACCTGGTAAAACTTGGAATTGACATGAACAATTTCGATTTTGTTGTTGCATTGGCAGGTAATCCTAATACAGGAAAAAGTACGGTATTCAATAGTTTAACAGGATTAAGACAGCACACAGGTAATTGGCCCGGTAAGACAGTTGGTCGGGCTGAAGGTGGATTTATTTATTCTAATAAAAGATTCAAAATTGTTGATCTCCCCGGAACTTACTCTTTACTATCAACCAGTACAGATGAAGAAATTGCAAGAGATTTTATTTTGTTTGGACAACCTGATGTAACGGTTATTGTAATAGATGCAACCAGATTGGAAAGAAATTTAAACCTCGCTTTACAGGTGCTTGAAATTACTGATAGAGCTGTTTTGTGTCTAAACTTAATTGATGAAGCAAAACGACATAAAATAAAAATTGATGATAGAAATCTCTCTAAGATATTAGGAATCCCGGTTATTCCAACAGCTGCTCGCCAGGGAGTTGGAATTCAGGAATTATTAAGAAGTATTTATGAAGTTGCCAGTGGTTCCTACATATGCAAACCTTACAGGATAAGTAATGATATTAAAGGTGTAAATAAAGCCGTGGAAGAAATAAATAAAATGCTCAAACAGAAATTCCCCAATTTACCCAATACAAGATGGATTGCTCTGCGATTACTCGAAGGAGATCAGAGGATTATTGATGCAGTACAATCAGGTGAAATAGCAGAATTAGCTCATTAATAATGAAGAGTACTATGAAAATTGATACAAAACACGATAACTCGTTAATTGCTGCAGCTAATAAACTCCGGTGGGAGGTTGGTGATTATTTCCATGATTCATTAATTGAATCGATTTATAAAGAGGCAGA
>CAZEBL010000179.1:0-6732 GCA_964510325.1 uncultured Melioribacter sp.
CGAAACGGTTGAAGAAGAAGGTCTTGGTGTTGCTATAATGGATCGGTTAAAAAAGGGGACAAACCGTTTTATTTAACAAATAAAATCAAAAAAATTATTTTACCAAATGTTATATTGGAACTGAAAAAGTTTGGTAGCTTAACATGGATAGTAATTCGACCAAAACTTTAAACGACCAACAAAATAACGCGGAAAATATGACACCATCCAACATCAGACCATCAAGAGATCTTAAACTTTTATTACACATGATCAATTCAATAAGCGATGCCGTTAACATAACAGATATGGATCAGGAAATTCTATTTGTTAACAACGCTTTTCTTAAAATGTACGGTTATTCATTGAATGAAATTATCGGCAAGAAAATTGAAAAAATAAGATCCGATAAAAACGATCCGCGGATTACTTCAAAGATTCACCCGGCAACATTAAACGGCGGCTGGAAAGGAAGATTAATCAATAAAAGAAAAGACGGCTCTGAATTTGTAATCGAGTTAAATACTTCGTTAATAAAAGATGAAGATGGAAACGATGTTGCATTGGTTGGAATTTCGAAAGATTTAACAGAACAAATAAAAGCCGAGGAGAAGCTAAAAGAAGCTCAGGATAAATACCGCACATTATTTTTAGAATTGAAAGATGCTGTTTACGAAAGCAGTACCGACGGAAGATTTATCGATTTGAACCCGGCGGGATTAGAGCTTTTCAGGGTCAGGTCATTTGAAGAAATTAAACACATAGATATTGCAAAAGAGATATACCTGCATCAGGATCAGAGGGAGCAGTTTAAAAAAGAATTAGAAAGAACAGGATTTGTGAACAACTACCAAATTGATATTAAAAGGTTGAACGGTGAAATTGCTACAGTACTGGAAACTTCGATGGCTGTTAAAAACAAAAACGGGGAAATTGTTGGTTACAGAGGAATTCTTAGAGATATAACCGAAATAAAAAAGAATGAAGAACGTTTAAGAATGCTTGTAGAAAAATTCGAAAACCTCAATGTTCAGCTGCGAAAATCCGAACAGGAATTGAAAGAATTAAATGCAGCAAAGGACAAATTTTTCTCAATAGTTGCACACGATTTAAGGAGTCCTTTCAGTTCGCTATTAAATTTTTCCGAGTTTCTTGTTGAAGATATTGATGAGCTTACGAAAGAAGAAATAAAATCATTTGCGGAAAAAATTAACGAATCTTCCAAAACTGTTTTTACTCTGCTGGAAAATCTTTTACAATGGTCCAGAATCCAAACAGGTAAGATTCCTTACGATCCAACAACGTTCAATGTTTATCATAAGATAAACCAGATAATCAATTTGTTAAAAAACAATGCCGAGAATAAACAGATAAAGTTAATAAACGAAGTTGCTCAATCAGCTATTGTTTTTGCTGACGAAGATATGATTTTTTCGGTAATACAGAATTTGCTTTCGAATGCAATTAAATTTACCAAAGAAGGAGGCAAAATTATTTTCAAATCCCATTTTAGAGAAAGTGATGTAGAAATATCGGTCACTGATAATGGTGTGGGAATAAAAGAAGAAGATCTGAAAAAATTATTCAGAATGGACACCCATCATACCACCTATGGAACAAAAGACGAAAAAGGAAGCGGACTTGGTTTGCTTTTATGTAAAGAAATGGTAGAAAGAAACAGGGGCAAAATCTGGGTTACGAGCAAAGTTGGCGAAGGAACTACATTCTCGTTTATAATACCAAAGGGTTAAACTCTTATAACCCGCGTAGTTTTTGTAATGCATTTTTTAAAAAATTGGGGAGAACAGTTTTTCTTGTCTCTTTTATTCCCTTCTCATCTTCAAGCAGATTCAGCATTTCAAAATATTTTTTTTCACCGTACTTAGAAACAACATGATCTTTTCTTTCCGGTTGACGGAAATGGTAATACATACTTGCCGGATCGGCTTCGGGGTGGAATTGTGTTCCGACAATTTCATTAGTAATCCGAACAGCCATTATCGCTCTTTCATAAGGAACATGAGGCCGGTCTTTTTCTATGCATAACAATTCTGCGCCAAGCTCATCAAATACTTTTTTATCCGGCTGAACAACTTGCCATTCCCTGAAATCCGCTGCATAAAACGGATCATTCAATCCTTGCAATATTATATCATTGTTCCCTTTTTCTGTTTTATTAACCGGCATAACACCGAATGATTTTGAGTGGCGCGGTATAACCTCCCCGAACTTAAAGTAGCGCGCCATAATCTGAAATGAGTGGCAGATAAAGAAAACATGTTTCTTCGATTCATTGTTTTTGTTATGGCTCCAGATTTTATCAAGCAGATTGAAATAGTCTGATTCCCATTTAGTTCCTTCACCTTCAAATGGACTGCCGGGTCCACCCGAAGAGATGTAAATATCGTAATCAAGAGAAGGAATTTCCCCCTTAAATCTCGTATCGTATAATTTGTAATCAATAGAAATATCCTGATAGAGACAATCGGTTTCGTTTAATATATCCTTAATACATCTAATACCCTGATTTTCTTCGTTATTATATAAATCAATAACAGCAACTTTTACTGCCGAATTATCCACAAATAGTCCTTTTGAAGTTTCACTGATTTTTGATGTGCGAATATAAATAAAAAGACCTGATCATGATCAAGAGGATGTGAACTAATAAGAACATGATCAGGCAATTATTCAAACTATTTCAATTGTTTTTGGATTTCATCAATCGCTTTTTCAAGTTGAGGATCCAATCCATCAAGTTTGTCTTTGAATGTATTCTTAATATAGATATCGGGTTTTACTCCGGTCATTTCAAGATCATCTCCTGCAAATGTATAGCATCCCCACGAAGGTAATCTGTAAAAGGATCCGTCAACAAGAGATTTACCCGAAGTAAAAATAATCCATCTATATGATTCTGTACCGATAACTTTGCCAAGTTTTAATTCCTTAAAACCGGCGGTCGTCATTTCGGCATCGCTAAGAGACTGCTCGTTTATAAGAACAACGATTGGTTTTGATGCCGGTGTAAAGTTCGGTTGTTGTGTTAACTGACCACCACGGTATTTCCAGTTGAGATACGGTTTCTGACTTAAGAACTGTAGAACATCGTCGTGAACATTTCCGCCGGTATTATAACGAAGATCGAGAATTAACGCATCTCGGTAATGAAATTCATTTGTCATTTCGATAATAAAATTATTTAGTTCGCCAACTCCCATGTTTTTCATGTGGACGTATGCAATTTTCTTATTTGATTTGTCGTCTACAATCTTCTGATTATTATCCACCCATTCATCATACAACAATCCCGTAACCACATTAAAACTTACCGGATGAATCTTAACATTATACTTTTCTTTTCCACGTTCAAATGTAAGTTCAACCTCCTCAGGAATAGACGGGGCAACAAAATATTTTTCTCGGTTAACAGCGGTATCAACGTTTACACCGTCAACTGCAATAAGCCTATCGCCGGTCTGTATATTTTTATCCAGTTTATCAGCCGGAGACCGTTTAACCACTCTACTAACTTTGTAGGGATCTTCGTTATCGAACAAAATTCCGGTTGCTACTGAATTATTTTTGTAAAATAATTTTTCTTCGTCGCCGGTTGAATTGAATCCCATGTGTGATGAATTTAGTTCGCCAAGCATATCACTCAATAATACTCTTAAATGGTCTCTTGTTCTAATTCCGGAAAGATATTTTTCGTATTGATTTTTAATTTTATGCCAATCTACTCCGTGAAAATTTTCGTCGTAATAATTTTCTTCCAGGTTTGCCCATGTTTCATAAAACATCTGTCGGAATTCCGAATCAAGATTTTTAGTAAATACAAAACTCATATCCACGGACTTAAGTTTGCTTGCAGCAAGATCTAACTTCAAAATTTTTCCTTCGGCAAGCAGATAATAATCGTTTTTAGATTTGGATATAAAAACAGACCCGCTCTTGGCACCTTCAATTATTTTTGTTTCCGTCTTATCAAATGGTTTGGTAGTGGTTTGCCATATCACATTATTTTCGCCATTATGATTCGAAATAAATAAAAGTGTTGTTTGATCGTCTTTCTGAATTACAAAAGGAGAGCCCTGATTTCCATTTTGCGACGCAACCGCTTCCCATCTATCAATCATATTATCAAAATCAATTTTTACAACCGGCTTGGAGGTATCTTTCTTTTCTTCCATAAATAATTTACCGAACCGGTCCGAGCGGAAATCTTTATCGTATTTCTGAAGTGCAATTTTATAAATGTCAGAATTCTGAACGCCGCGCGGATAACCCGGTGCTAAACGGTCTGTTTGAAAATAGAGATATTTACCATCTGGCGACCAGAACGGATTTGTTTCTGTAACACCTGTATTTGTAATGTTTACCGATTTCTTTTTGTCAATGTCATAAATGAAAATGTCCTGCTCAAAATTCCGGTATGCTGTATATGCTATAAACTTATTATCTGGAGAGAACCGAACAGGGGAATCATATATTGCCCAGAACTCATCTTTCACAATAGTATCGCTTTTCAATTTAGCAAGGTCGAGCAATCTCAATTCGTTTCTTCCGCTAAAGTAAGCTCCCATTGTTCTGTCATCGTTAAAATTTATTTCGCGGTTATTCATCTCGTCGAATGTTAGTTGATTTTCTTTCTGATCTCCCGTTGCCTTTATCGTAAATAAATTTAACCAGCCGTTAACAGTCCTGTTATACAATATTGTTTGATTATCTTTAAGCCAGAGGGCTTCAACCACTCGCTCATTAGGATCTGTATTAATTTTTTTGATAAACTTACCTTCCATGTCGGAAACAAACATTACACCCCGGGATACAAACACAAATTTCTTTCCATCTGGTGAAGCATTAAAGTTTGTTACTTTGTCTTTTACATTAAATTCCTGAGCAAGATTGATTGACGAATTATCGAACAGCTTGAGATCAACCGCATTGGCATTGCCTGATTTAACATCATAGACATATAATTGATAATCCCTTATGAAAACTATTTTATCGCCACTATAACTTACACGTGGACGTTTAATAGATGTATCGAATTTTGTTAATTGTTTTTTGTTACCATTTTCCAATTTGTAAAGGTTGTATTCGTTATTTGCTTCGTCGGACACATAATAGATGTTTCCATATTTATCAATTGTAGGCCACATATCTTTACCAACATAAGTAGTATAGACTTTATACTCGCGGGATTTAGGATTGAACGATTTTATATCTGGATTGAAATCGCCTTTGTAACGTTTGCGGTTAGCAAATAGAGAGCTTTCCCACGAATCATTAAAAAAGATTTCCCCTGTTTTAGGATGCACGGCTATATTATGTGCCCAGGTAAAATAATTATCAAATTGTCTTTTGGGTGTTCCGCCATTGATTGATACAACGTAAGTTGTACCGGAATTATAACGGTTGGAAGTAAAGTAGATTGATCCGGAATCCCACGACCATGATTCTACAACATCGCTTCCGCTATGAAAAGTAAGCTGTGTAATTTTTCCTCCTTCCGAGGGCATTACATATACATTCGGATTTCCATCCTGGGTTGCAGTAAATGCTCTCCACTTTCCATCGGGTGAATAAAGCGGATTGGTTTCGTTTCCGTCCATTCCGGTTAAACGTAATGCTATGCTGCCGCTTGATGGTATTGTCCACAGATCTCCATCGTAGCTGAATACAATATTTTTTCCATCGGGCGAAAGACTTGGATCGGAGACAAATCTAACCTGAGAATATGCTGTTTGTGAAAAAACAATAAGAAGTAGAAAAAAAATCTTTTTCATGATAACCTCTGTTTGCTTATGAAATGTTGAATGTAAGTCTCAATACTTAAAAGTAGTAAATAATAGATACACAATTCCAATTAGAAAATGTTAAAAATAGTTTAAGCATTAAAACTGCCGAAATTTAGACGATTTCCTTGTCGAAGTGTTTGGCATTTTCCGATAAGATTAGCCATTTTTACTGGCAACATTTCAAAATATTAGGTGAGCAAAATGGGAAAAGAATTAATCCTCGAAAAAATTGATCAGGCGGTTAAAATACTCAACGAAAAAGATATAGATATGTGGATGACCTTTGTAAGAGAAACGGGAAATATTAAGGACCCGATGATCGATATGATTGTGGGAACCAACGCAACATGGCAATCGGCATTTATAATTACAAAGAGTGGCGATACTCATGCTATAATCGGTTCGCTTGAATTGGAAAATATGAAAATGGTTGGTACATATAAAAATATTCATCCATACTTAAAGTCTATCAAAGAAAAGTTTCTGGACGTAATTAATCAATATAAACCGAACAAGATTGCTATTAACTATTCACGTAATTCAAGTCTTGCCGATGGAATGACATACGGATTATACCTCGAGCTGCTCGATCATTTCAACGGAACCGATTATGCTTCAAAATTAATTTCTTCCGAAGAAATTGTTGCGGCACTGCGCGGAAGAAAATCTCAAACAGAAATAAGTTTGATTAAAGAAGCAATAAAAGAAACACTCAAAATTTTTGATGAAGTAACAAAATATTTAAAACCGGGAATTACAGAAAAACAGGTTGCGCATTATGTTCAGGATACAGTTACTAAAAGAGGTTATCAATTAGCATGGGATAAAGATTACTGTCCCTCCGTTTTCTCCGGTCCGAATACAGCGGGCGCTCATGCTGGCCCAACCGATAGAGTAATTGAACCGGGGCATGTGATCAATATGGATTTTGGTATTAAGTATAACGGAT
>CAZEBL010000180.1:0-6671 GCA_964510325.1 uncultured Melioribacter sp.
TTCTCTCTAAATTATAGAACTCTAATTGAAATGCTAATGATTTTTTCCCCTCACCTAAACTGTCACTTTGAAAGATATCAAATAACTTAATCTGATGCAACAAGTTAGAACTGGCTTGCTTAATATTTTCTATAACTTTATCAGACCTTACAGTCTTGTCTAAAATGAACGCTACATCTCTATAAACCTTAGGGAATTTTAATAATTCAGTAAAAACTTTTTCTGCTGGTTTAACTGCTTTTAATTTATCAAGGTTTATTATGAATGCAAAAATATCCTGGTTAACATCAAAAAGTTTCAATAAAATTTGATTTACTTTTCCTCCAATGCCAATAGTTTCATTCTGTATCGATAAGTCAAAGCATAATTCAAAGTTTTTATGTTCTGCCTCCTTAATTGAATAATTAGTTCCTGGTTTAATAGCTTGAAGAATACTTTCAACCATTCCCTTCAAGTCGTAGAAATCATATAATTTATCTTTATCAAACCATTCTGTTTGAATTGAATATCCGGTTAATCCAATAATAAGATTGTCTATTTCATCAAAGTCTTCAAACGAAGTAATTTCTTTATCATGTTTTCTTTCAAAAGTCTTTCCAATCTCGAAGAACTTAAGATTTTTTTCACTTACTTTAAGATTGTTCGATACAGATTGGAGCAAGCCCGGTAGCAAAGAGGGTCTAAGGTGCGACATTTCGCTGCTCTGAGGATTTAAAACTTTTATAGGAAAACCGAATTTTTCAGCAATTTCAGCAATTAACAGCGAGTTAGTAATTATTTCGAAAAATCCCAGCGAATTCAATTTATTACGAACCATATCATTAAAGCTTGCCTGATCAATTTTTTCATCTAAGGTAACAGATACATTTACAATATCCGGTATTTTATCATAACCATAAACCCGTGCAACTTCTTCAATCAAATCGATTTCTCTTTCTACATCATGTCTAAAACTCGGAATTTCAACAGTTACTTTTTCAGAATCAAATTCCACTATTGTAAATCCTAAATCTCTTAAAATACTTATAACTTCCTCCTGTTCAATTTTATAACCGAGTACTTTGTATATCCGGTTAAATCGAACACTAGTTTTTCTAACAACAAATGGGGACGGGTAAGCATCTATTTCACCATTAAGAATTTCTCCGCCGGCAGTTTCTTTAATCAACTGCGCGGCACGTTGAGCAGCCCATACTGTAATATTATAATCTGTTCCTCTTTCAAACCTGAACGAAGCGTCGGTAGATAAGCCCAATCTTTTTGCTGTTTTCCTTATTGATGAAGGATTGAAAAATGCACTTTCGATAAGAATATTTTTTGTTTTGGTTGTAACTTCGGAATTTTCACCACCCATAACACCAGCAATAGCAACATTTTTAGTTGCATCACAAATCATTAAATCAGTTGCAGCTAAGGTTCTTTCTTTTGAATCGAGAGTAACAAATTTTTCGGAATCATTTGCACATTTAACGACAATTTTATTCTCTGCAAGATTATCAAGATCGAATGCATGAAGAGGCTGCCCGACTTCGTAAAGGACAAAATTGGTAACATCAACAACGTTATTAATTGGTCGCAGACCAATACTTTTTAATCTCTTTTTCAACCATTCAGGGGATTCTTTTATTGTCACACCTAAGACAACTTTGCCAACATAACGGGGACATTTTTCAGAATCAGCAATTTCAACTTTTGCAACATCCGAAGAATTTTTGTGGGATTCATTCAATTCTATTTTGGGATAATGAAATTTTCTTTTAAAGATAGCAGCAAAATCTCTTGCAAATCCTAAATGGCTTAATGCATCGGCACGATTTGGAGTAATTGCAACATCTATAATAATGTCGTTCATTCCCAGAGCATCGGCAAGACTTGTTCCCTGTTTTAAGTTTGGGTCAAGTACTAAGATACCTTCATGATTTTCTCCAAGACCGAGTTCTTTTTCGGAGCAGATCATCCCAAAAGAAAATTCACCACGAATTTTAACTTTTTCAAGTTTCAACCCATTAGAAGGAATTACAGCACCGACTTTAGCAAAGGCAACTTTTTGTCCCGCAGCAACATTAGGAGCACCGCACACAACATTAAAATCTTCATTACCATCGTTTACAATGCATAATGAAAGTTTATCTGCGTTTGGATGTTTCTTTGCTTCTTTTACAAATCCAACAAACATTTTTTCGAAAGCTTTACTCTGGTCAATTACTTCTTCAACTTCGAGACCGGCTTTAGAAATTTTATCTACAATTGAATCTATAGAGATTCCGCTTATATCAACGTAGTCGCTTAACCAATTAAGTGAGATTTTCATAATATACCTTTAAAATTGCCTTAAGAAACGAATATCGCTGTCAAATAAAATTCTTATATCGTCAATGCCATATTTTCTCATAGCAGGTCTTTCAATTCCCATACCGAAAGCATAGCCGATATATTTTTCTGGATCGATACCGACATTAATCAATACATTTGGATCGACCATACCGCAACCAAGAATTTCGAGCCATCTGCCTTCTTTACCTTTCGGCTGCCACCAAATATCCATTTCAGCACTTGGTTCTGTAAACGGAAAGAAACTTGCGCGGAACCGATATACTACATCCTGACCAAAAAATTGTTTTACAAATCCAACCAGAGTTCCTTTCAATTCTGCAAATGTAATATCTTTATCAACTACTAATCCTTCTATTTGGTGAAACAGACAATAACTTTTAGCGCTAATAGCTTCATTCCTGAATACTTTACCGGGCATAAGAGCACGAATCGGAGGCTTCTTTTGTTCCATCAATCTAACTTGAACAGGTGAAGTATGTGTCCTTAATAAAAAATTCTTGTTGATAAAAAAAGTATCCTGCATATCGCGAGCCGGATGATCATCAGGAAAATTAAGTGCACCGAAGTTATTATAATCCGATTCCAATTCCGGACCTTCGTAAACCGAGAAGCCAAGACCTTTGAAGATCTCTTTTATTTCATCTATAGTCTGTGTGATTAAATGCTTGCTGCCTATTTGATATTTTCGTCCAGGCAAAGAAATATCTAATTCCGAATCTTTAGATGATTTACTTAATGAATCATATTTTTCTTTAATGAAATCATACTGGCTTTGAGTATAAATTTTCAATTCGTTAAGAGCCAACCCCACACTTTTCTTTTCATCCTTAGAAACATTTTTAAAATCATCAAACAGTAGAGGTACAATTCCTTTACGGCTCAAATATTTTAATCGTAGTTCTTCGAGGGACTTAAGGTCATTTACTTTTGAAAGGTCTTCTTCGAAAAGTTTTCGGGTTTCGGAAATTTTTGATAACATATTATATCCCGAGAATTTAAAAAAATACCCTCTTGCATTCTTATCATTTAGAAATACAAGAGGGATGTTATTAATTCATTGCAAATTTAACAATATCGGCAAAAGCTTGCGGATTTTCTACAGCAAGGTTAGCAAGCAGTTTACGATTTATAAGAACTCCTTTATCGTCCAGTGCATGGATTAACTTAGAATAATTGATTCCGTGTTCTCTGGCAGCAGCATTAATTCTTATAATCCAGAGCGAGCGGTAGTTTCTTTTTTTGAGTTTACGATCTCTGTAAGCATGAACAAGGCCTTTTTCAACATGATGTTTAGCGACAGTAAGAACTTTACTGCGGGCACCCCAGTAGCCTTTGGCTTTTTTTAGTAACTTCTTGCGTCTTGCTTTGGACGCAACATGATTGACTGAGCGTGGCATATTTTACTTTTCTCCATTTATTGTAGCATTCTATTAACTCTCTTCTCATCAGCTTTTGAAACAAGAACGGATTTTCTTAATCCTCTTTTTCTTTTTGTTGATTTAGAAGTGAGAATATGTGATTTAAAAGCTTTGTTACGTTTAATTTTACCAGAACCAGTTTTTCTGAATGTTTTACTGGCACCGCGATTACTTTTCATTTTTGGCATTATAACACCTATCTATTTTTTCTTTTTACCTTTAATTGGCGCAAGAATGGCTTGCATTGCTCTACCTTCAAATTTAGGTTCCTGTTCAACCTTTGCAACATCATCCAATCTTTCAATAAACTTCTTCAATAACGCTTCACCTAATTCTGTATATGCTAATTCCCTTCCCTTAAATATAACCGAGACCTTTACTTTATTTCCTTCTTCAATAAAATTGACAGCGTGTCTTGCTTTGAAATCGAAATCGTGTGTATCTGTATTTGGATGAAGTCGTATTTCCTTTAATACACTAACCTGCTGTTTTTTCTTTTGAAGTTTTTCTCTCTTTTGTTGTTCGTATGCAAACTTACCAAAGTCAATTATTTTACAAACCGGAGGTGTTGCCTGAGGGGCAATTTCGACTAAATCCATACCAGCTTCTTCCGCTTTTTTTAGAGCATCTTTAATCGAAACAATTCCTAATTGTTCTCCGTTTGCATCGATGAGTCTAACTTCAGGAATTCGGATTTCCTGGTTAACTCGAAATTTAACTTGAGTAATAAATGACCTCCTTAGTTATGATTAATTCTTTTTTTTATTTCGTGTATAATCTGATTCTTAAACTCAATTAAACCTATACTTCCTTTATCACCAACTTTATGTTGCCTTACAGAAACTGTTCCGGATTCTTTTTCCTTTTCTCCAACAATTAACATGTAAGGAACTTTTTGAGTTTCCCAATCGCGAATTTTGTAACCGATCTTTTCATTCCTCTCATCAAGCTCAACGCTAATACCTTCAGACTTTAGTTCATTAAACACTTTTCTTGCATAATCAAAATGATTTTGTGAAACAGGCACGACTGCAACCTGAACAGGTGCCAACCATACCGGGAAGGCGCCACCATAATGTTCGATTAATATTCCCATGAAACGTTCAATTGATCCTAATAAAGCTCTATGAACCATGTAAGGTTGATGCTCTTTACCATCTTCACCAATATATTTCATTTCGAATCTTTGAGGAAGATTGAAATCGAATTGAATTGTACTTAGTTGCCATTCACGACCAAGTGCATCCTTAATTTTGATATCAATTTTAGGTCCATAGAAAGCACCGCCTCCTTCATCAATTTCGTATTCAACATTTTCACGAGCAAGTGCATGTTTAAGTGAATCAGTTGCAATTTGCCAGAGGTTGTCATCTCCAACCGAACCTTCGGGTTTTGTTGCTATAAAAAATTTCAAATCATTAAATCCAAATGCAAGTAAAATACTTCTGGAGAACCGGAGTACTTCAATAACTTCATCTTCTATCTGCTCTTTAGTACAGAAAATGTGAGCATCATCCTGAGTAAAACCACGAACCCTAAGCAATCCATGTAGTACACCGCTTTTTTCATAACGGTAAACAGTTCCAAGTTCAGCCCATCTAAGTGGAAGATCTCTATATGAATAAAGTTTGGATTTATAAATCATGATATGGAATGGGCAATTCATTGGTTTTACATAATAATCCTGTTCATCAATATTCATTGGAGAGTACATACTTTCTTTGTAAAATCCTAGATGACCGCTTGTTTCCCAGAGCCAGCTTTTACCCATGTGAGGAGAATAAAGAAGATCATAACCGTTATCAAGATGTTCTTTTCTCCAAAATGTTTCGATGGTATTTCTTATACGGGCCCCTTTAGGATGCCAGTAGATTAATCCTGCTCCGGCTTCTTCGTGAATACTAAAAAGATCGAGTTGCTTACCAAGTTTACGATGATCTCTCTTCTTCGCTTCTTCTAAAAATAGAAGATAATCATCAAGCATCTTTTTCTTGGGAAATGAAATGCCGTAAATTCTTTGCATTTTTTTATTTTTTTCATCTCCCCGCCAATAAGAACCGGATACATTAAGGAGTTTTAAATACTTTATCTTACCAACATCCGGTATATGCGGACCGGTACATAGATCAGTGAACTCACCTTCATCATAGATACTTATTATTTCATTCTTATCATCTAATTCGCTTAGTATTTCTAATTTGTAATTATCCCCTTTTTTTTCGAAGAATTTTACTGCATCAGCTTTGCTCAGCTCAGTTCGCTTAAAAGGATTTTTCTTCTGAGAAATTTCCAACATTTTGTTTTCTATTTTTACAAGATCTTCGTCGGTTAAAGTAGAATTTATATCAACATCATAATAAAAACCTGAATCGATTGCAGGACCGACACCAAATTTAGCTTCCGGGAAAATGGATTGAACTGCATGAGCCATTAAATGAGAAGTGGAATGCCAATAGGTTTCTTTTCCTTCATTTGAGTCGAAAGTAAAAATCTGTATTGAAGAATCCTTATAAACTTTTGTAGAAAGATCTTTTACTTCACCATCAATTTTTGCAACAAGAGCTTCATCTGCTAATTTGGATGAAATTTTTTGTGCAATTTCAAACGCACTAATTCCCTTTTCAAATTCTCTTACAGAGCCGTCAGGTAATGTTATTTTTATATTTTCCATATCAAATTCAAAGTCAAAAAAAAACGGAGATAACTCCGATTGTGTGTGGGTTCTATAGGACTCGAACCTATGACCTTCTGCACGTCAAGCAGACGCTCTAGCCAACTGAGCTAAGAACCCGAAACTTATTGCGTCATTTTAATTATGCCTATTAGAATAAGTTATTAAGTACCGAGGGCCGGACTCGAACCGGCACGGGTGTAAACACCCACAGGATTTTAAGTCCTGTGCGTCTACCAATTCCGCCA
>CAZEBL010000181.1:0-6669 GCA_964510325.1 uncultured Melioribacter sp.
GTGTAACATCGGCTTTGGAAACACCGCGCGGTCCATTTTTCATCATCACGTAATATGCGTCAACAATATTCAAATCCGGTTTACGCTCGTATGTTGCAAAGTCTGCAATACATTGATGTAAATTATTTCTATGCCAGTATCCCCTATCCCAGACAACTCCCATAAGATTTTTCATATTAATTGTAACGCGTGTAGAGCTATGATTTTTTAGAATCGGCATATTTATAAAAACATCGCTGTCAAGAATCAACTCATGAACTTTATCTTTTGTAAGTTTTTTCCCATTCTTAATTACAACTTCTTGATAATAACTTTCGCTATTACCGGGAACCATTGTTCCTTTTGCATCCTTAACAGCTTTTTCAATTCCGCTATTTGTGTAACATCTCCGCCAGTCGTCGCATGTATGATCGAACACATAAACTTCTTTAGCACCGGCATCAAAACAATGTTGAATTACACGGGCAACAAGTTTAGGATTTGTATTAGCGCCTAATTCCGGAATAACATCCCAACCTATGTTCGGTTTGATTACAACTTTCTGGTTCTTTTTAACAAAAGATTTCATACCGCCAAATTGTTTTATAGCTTCATCGAACATTGCTTCGGGTTCCCCGCCTTTTATAGCAACAAGATCATAGCTTTGTGTTAAGTAGCTTCTTTTAGCAAATATATTTCCATAAATACCGGGTTGAACCAATGCGGCACCGGATAACAAACCGGCTGTTTTAAGAAAGTTTCTTCTCTTCATAGGAACCTGCAATTTTTACATTACGATTTTTGTGTCTAAAACATATCAATATATTATATTGCATTCAAGGAAAATAGAATTTGGGATTGGAAAATGAACACATTATCATTAACACTATCTAGAGTAAAACTAAAAACCGTTTTAATCGATCTACTTGCAATTTTGTTTATTACATTTGCGCCGGCACTTTCGCACATGTTTGCTCTTCCTATATATATGCTCGAACCAATGAGAATTATGCTTATTATTTCCATTGTTCATACATCGAGAAAGAACAGTTACATAATAGCACTTTTATTGCCTCTCTTTTCATTCGTAATATCGACACATCCATCGATATTTAAAACACTTTTAATTGCATCGGAATTATTACTGAATGTATTTTTCTTTACTCTTCTTCTTAACTATTTTAAGAACACTTTCGCTGCAATTCTAACAAGTATTGTCTTAAGTAAAGTTTTCTATTATGCAGCAAAATTTGTATTGATTGGTTTGGGATTAATTGACGGCGGGTTAATTTCAACTCCTATCTATCTTCAGATAATTGTTACAATATTGTTATCAGTTTATCTTTTCATCTTCTACAGAACACAGAAATAATTTATTAAAGGGATCGCAAAATTGTGCGGTCCCTTTAACCTTCTATATTAGTGCAAATACTATCAGGTGTGTCTCTATAATAAATGTATGTTGGAAAATCTACTTTACTTATATTAAATTTTGTTTGGGCTCTTTCAAAAAAATCTGAGTCGTCGCTGTAAATAAGATTTCTAAATCCATCCAGCTTGAAGAAAAGAGATCGTTTACCAAAAAATGTTCCTCCCACCACACACTCGGATATGTGAATTTCTTTGGACAGATCATTTTTATCTTTTACAAAAGGATGTCCAACAATCTCAACTCCTCCGTGAATCATATCTAACGAAGGATTGTTTTTCAAATAATCAACTCTAAGTTCAATGTGATCGGGCTTATATTCGTCATCACTCCCAAGGAAAGTGACATACTCACCACATGAAGCAAGGATTCCGGCATTTGTTGTTAGAGGAGATTTACGGTTCGAGTGTCTTAAATAACGGATATTTTCGTACTTGCTTATATATTCGTCAATAATTTCAAATGAATTGTCCCAACTTCCATCATCTACAATAACCAACTCCCAATCCGTGTAGGTTTGATTTATGACCGAATTGATTGATCTATTCAACAGGGACTTACGATTAAAAGTTGGCATTACAACGGAAACTAAAGGTGAGTTCTCTTTGTAAACAGTTATCATTAATTAATTTTCCGATTTTGATTTACCCAAATATAGTTTTTTATTCTTTGTTTTTTTGATTAATTTGGCTCGCAATTTTTTACATATGAATTTATAAAATGGGTCTCCGCGAACAGAAAAGATATTTTGAAATACTCAAGAAATATGAGCGAAAGTTTAACTCAAATGAGCTTGAAGATTATAAGATGCTCGTAAAAAGGGATAAGGATGATGAGGATCTTGACAAACTTTCTATGCAAAGATTAATTGCATTGCATGAAAAATATCACGTCAACCGCGAGAAAAAGAATTTAGATTTTTTATTCAAAAAACCTTCCGAAGAAGAAGAAAATAATTCTAATCAATAATTTGGTGATTTAATGAGCAACAAAATTTTAAATCGAATTATCGCATTTGCTGTATTTATGGTAAGTTTAATTGTTTATTTAATGACCGTGCAGCCCACGGTTTCTTTTTGGGACTGCGGAGAATTTATTGCTACTTCATATTTGCTTCAGGTGCCTCACCCGCCGGGAACACCGTTATTCTTAATACTCGGTAGAATTTTTTCGATGATCCCGTTTGTGGACAATATCGGCTTACGGGTCAATATGATTTCTGTTCTATCGAGTGCTTTTACAGTTATGTTCCTTTACCTTGTTGCAGTTAAGCTTATTGAATTGTATAAGAAAAAAATTACGGACAATAAATTTGAAGCACTTACAGTTTACATACCCGCAGCTATAGGTGCTCTTTCATTAGCATTCAGCGATACTTTCTGGTTCAATGCAGTTGAAGCAGAAGTATATGCACTCTCTACCTTTTTTATTGCATTTGTTATCTGGTTAATGGTTCAATGGAATGAAAAAGCAGATCAGCCCGATAACGAAAAGTATTTGATTTTTATTGCTTATCTAATCGGACTTTCTACAGGTGTGCATCTTATGGCAGTACTTTCAATTGTTCCTGTTGTAATGGTTGTTATTTTCAGAAAGTATTTAACAGATGAAGATGTATTGAAAAAAACCGGTTATATTTTTCTTGTTCACGCTGCCATTGTTCTTGTTATTGGTGCAATTATGTGGGCTTCTCAGACCGAAGTTGAACCACCTACGCCGAGTCAATATCAGGCTGTGGATTCAAGATTTTTATTAGTAATGGTTGTGGTAAGCTTAATTTTTATGGGTGTAATGTTCAAAAAAATATTCCAGAGAAATTCTTTTTATATACCGATTATTATCGGTGGAATTACACTTATAGCAGTTTACCCCGGAATGGTAAAATATATTCCAAAAATTGTAACCATGATTGGGAGAAATAATACTGTTATAGATCTAATTGTACTCGGAGTAATCCTGGCAGTTACTATCGGTGCAATAATCTGGAGTTCTAAAGAAGGGAAAGAAACTCTTAACCTTATACTAAAATGTTTTCTTTTTGCATTAATCGGTACAACTTCCTATGCAATGATTATAATACGTGCTAACCAGGAACCGCCTATTAACATGAATAGCCCAAAAACTTTTACGGAACTTGAATCCTACTTAAACAGAGAGCAATACGGCGACTTTCCAACCTTCAAGCGCAGATTTTCTTATGAACCACATCAGCTTAAAATTTATTCCGATTATTCAAGCGATCTGGATTTCTTGTGGACATACCAGATGAATCATATGTTCAACAGATACCTATTGTGGAATTATGTTGGCCGTGAGTCGACATACCAGGATTCCGGTGTTGACTGGAAAGATTTGTTTGGAATTCCATTCCTGATAGGACTTTTTGGATTGTATTACCACTTTAAACGCGATTGGAAAATGGGGGCAGTATTTCTTGTGATGTTTATTTTCCTAGGATACCTGACGGCATTTTATCAGAATCAACAACAACCCCAGCCGCGTGAACGTGATTATTTCTATGTTGGTGCTTTCTTTGTATTTTCAATATGGATTGCAATTGGCATGAATGGAATAATTGAACTGATAAGAGAAAAGTTTAACAAGATAAAACCAATAAATCCCGTTATTGCGGGATTTATGGTTGTCGGTTTTATTGTTGTTCCAATTAATATGCTTAATGCAAATTATTTTGAACATAACCGCTCAAGAAATTACGTTCCCTGGGATTATGCATATAATTTACTTCAAAGTGTTGCGCCTAATTCAATTTTATTTACTAATGGCGATAATGATACTTTCCCCCTCTGGTATCTTCAGGATGTTGAAGGTGTAAGAAGAGATGTTAGAATTGCAAATCTTAGTCTGTTAAATACCAACTGGTATATTAAGCAACTAAAAAATACTACACCGCATGGCGCACCTAAAATTGACATGAGCTTTTCGGACGATGAAATTGACAGATTGAGTGGTCTCATGCGCTGGGAACCAACAGAAATGCAAATTGATGTTCCGCAAGATATTATTAAAGAATTTGGTGTTACTGATACATCCATCATAAGAACTGGTAAATTAAAATGGATAATGAAGAATAGCATAACATCCGGGAATGATAAAGCAATAAGAACTCAGGATTTAGTCTGTCTCGATATTATTATGCAGAGCAAATGGAAACGCCCTGTTTATTACGCAGTTACTTGTTCCGATGATAGCCGATTAAGTCTGGATGATTATTTACAGATGGAAGGAATGGCTATGAGAGTTGTTCCTAAGAAAAATCCTCAATCTTCCTTAGAGTATGTGAACGAAGAAATATTAAGAAAAAATTTATTCAGCGAGAATGCTAACATCAGAAAAACTTTTCAGTCCGGATTTCTATTCAGGGGATTAAATGATAAAACCATTTTCTTCGATGAAAACCATGAACGACTGGTTCAGAATTACAGAAATGCATATATCAGGTTAGCATTGCATTATCTCTATCAGACAAAAGAAAAATCGAAAGTAATCGAAACTCTTGATATGATGGAAAAGATGGTTCCGCGAAGTGTTGTTTCTATGGATTATAGAATTAAACACGACGTAGCTAAAATATATTACAACGCAGACGCAAGAAAACAATATGAAGAATTGGCTTACGAAGTAATTGAATCGGCAAAAAGATCGTTGGAGAAAAATCCTCGTGATTTCTCGAGCTGGTATAATCCTTACGATATTCTTCTTACACATTACGATTACCTTGGAAAATACAACGAAGCGGTTAGTTTGCTAATGGGTTTACAAACATTATTACCAAACGATACTCAGATTCAGGAGTTGATTAAGCAGTATAGAAAACAAGCCGGTCAGGATACATCGGAAGTAACCGGTAAAGAAATAAGGATTAAATAAACATTCAAAGGGGATAAAATTATTTATCCCCCTTAGATAAAATCCAATATGAAAATCCTTGTAATTGCGTTATCGGGAATTGGCGATGCGTTAATGTTTACACCATCGCTAACAAAATTAAATGAGGATTTTCCTACCGCAGAAGTGGACATTCTTGCAATGTATAAGGGAGTAAAAGAAATTTATGAAAAGCTCCCCGGGGTTAATAAAGTACTCTACCACAACTTTTTAAATTCATCAAAAATAAATTCACTAAGATTCGTGCTGCAACTCCGGAACAAATATGATATAACAATAAATGTTTATCCCTCGAACAGGAAAGAGTATAATTTAATAAGCTACTTAATTGGTGCCGAAAGAAGAGCCGCTGTTAATTATTTGCGAAAAGGAAAATCAAATTTCTCTTTTTTGAATAATGTTCTTATCACTGAAAATGATAATCTTCATAATGTTGAAGAGAACATATTATTATGTGAGCGATTGAGTGGTATAAAAAACGATTCAATTTCCCCGCTTCAAATAGTATTATCAAAAGAGGAAATTAAATTTGCCCACGATTTTCTTGATAAGAATAATATCAAGGATGAATTAGTTATTGGATTTCACCCGGGATGTTCGCCACTCAAAAATCATGATAAAAGAAGATGGGAACCTGAAAAATTTTCATTGCTCGCACAAAAATTAATCGATTCTTATTCAGCAAAAATTTTAGTCTTTGGTGGACCTGAAGAGGAATTGATCAAAGAAAAAATTGTCCGGCTTACAAATTCTGAAAATATATTTACTGTTAAGGCAAATTCTATATTACAAACTGCTGCATTTATGAACCGTTGCAACTTATTCATCACCAACGATTCCAGTCTAATGCATATAGCTGCCGCATTAAAATTAAAGACAGTAGTAATTCTTGGACCAACCAATAAGAATTATATCTACCCCTGGAAAACTGAATTTAAGATTGCTTCATTGGAATTGGAATGTTCGCCCTGTTTCTACTATTCCCCAAAACATTTAAGCTGCAACAGGGACGATATAAAATTCAAATGCATTAAGGAATTGGCTGTTAATATGGTTTACGATAAAGTAGCGGAGTTTCTAAAAAATAGTTAAGCTAAGGAAGTAATAATAAATTTAGCCAGCTCATCTATATCATCAAAACATTTTATCAAACCGTTTTTCCTTCCCTCCTTTTTAATCTGAACTTCCATAATATCAACAATTTCTTTCCACATTTTACTGTGGCATGCAAAAGGTTTATCATCAATCATTTTGAACACGCCGATATTTTCCTGAGAACGATGAAAATCCACAAGTCTTTTATTCAAAGAAACTTACAAATAATATGCCAGTTGCAATATGGCAGCGCGCGATCG
>CAZEBL010000182.1:0-1893 GCA_964510325.1 uncultured Melioribacter sp.
CAGTAAAGTTGATAAGATTATTAATAATAGAAGATGAGAACATTCCCAGCGTTAGTCCGGTAACACCGAGTGCTAAGGGACCGATCCACATAGGTAATGGTACTTCGTGCGGTTTTACTGGTGTAGCTTTTAATTCACCTAAGAATGGTCTGAATCCAACCGAAATAGTTATATAAACCACAAAAACATTTGCAGCAATAGTCAGAGAAATTAATAGTGTATTGAAATGTGGTGATTCAAGTACCGATGCATAAACTGTTTCTTTACCAACAAAACCGATAAGAGGAACAATACCCATCTTAGAAAGAGAAGCGAGTATTGCAATTATCGCAGTGATAGGCATTAATTTTCTTAAGCCGCCTAAGTTATCGATGTTGCGTGTTCCGGTTTCATGATCAATGGATCCGGCTACAAGGAATAGAGCACCTTTGTAGAGTGAATGAGCCACAAGGTAAATCATAAATGCTTTTATTGCAAGGTCGCTTCCAATTCCCAATAACATTGTTAAGGTACCTAACACGCTTAATGTGGAGTAAGCAAGTAATTTTTTTAAATCCGTTTGCTTGAATGCAAGAACAGCAGAGAATAACATAGTTAAAACGCCAACAACCAGAATTGTATTCTGCCATAGATCTGTTCCGCCCAATCCCGGATTTAATCTTGCCATCAGATAAATTCCGGCTTTAACCATAGTAGCAGAGTGTAAGTAAGCACTAACCGGTGTAGGTGCTTCCATAGCATTTGGCAGCCAGAAATGAAATGGGAATTGAGCAGATTTAGTAAAAGCACCGATCAGTATTAAAATAACTCCGGCAGAATATAATTTATGATTTACAATTAATTCGTTAATGTTTGCCAATGATGAAATTGTGTAACCACCGGAAATATTCGCGATTATTATAAATCCGGCAAGCATACTCAATCCACCTGCTCCGGTTACCAGTAATGCCTGGAGCGCAGAATATCTGGATCGCTCCTTATCATGGTTGAATCCAATTAATAAATATGAACTGATGCTTGTTAATTCCCAGAAGACAAATAATGTAAGTAGATTATCCGATGTTATAACTCCTAACATTGATGCCATAAAAATCATTATATATACATAGAATCTTACTATATAAACATTCTTTTTCATGTAACTGCTTGCATAAAGAAAAACAACAAATCCAACCAGAGTTATAATAAGGGCAAAAGTTAAGCTCAATCCGTCAAGATAAAATGAGAGATTAATTCCTAAGGAAGGAATCCAGTTATGAATTTCTTTTACTGTTCCTCCATTTGTAATTTGGTTATAAAATGATAGGAAATAAATAAAAATTGCGAGAGGTAAAACCGATACGATAATTCCGAAAAACTTTTTAGATAACTTATAAAAAAGCGGAATTAGCATTGCATATAGAAATCCGGCTAATACAGCATATAACATTATTTTACCCCGGTAAAAGGAAAAGAATCTTGAATTGAAAGATTTTTTTTAGAATCGGTTCCAATTTATTAAAAAAAATATTTCCCATAAAGTGTTTTCTATTTATAACCTCAAAAATGAATCATAAGTTCTTTTCCGGCTTTTATTGAGGATGTAGTGTACTAACTTTTTAATGATACTTTTCGTTAAAAAAAATGCCGGGAGGAGGAATTAGAAATTTGGGTTCAATTCTATTTTAAAATATGACTCTACTTTTGCATTTATAACAGTCTGATGACTATATTTGCCCATCATTTTTCACAAAAAATTCAGATAATGAGACCTACAGTTTATATCAAAGACCTATCAAAACATGTTGGAGAAGAAGTAACCCTCAAGGGCTGGCTTTACAATAAGAGATCGAGCGGTAAATTAAAATTTTTAATTATGCGCGATGGAACCGGTTATTTGCAATGTGTCGTATT
>CAZEBL010000182.1:1903-6656 GCA_964510325.1 uncultured Melioribacter sp.
TATTCAAAGGGAATGTATCAGAAGAAATTTTTGAATCTGCAGAAAAAATTACTCAGGAATCCAGCTTTGAAGTAAGAGGTAAGGTTCGTGAAGAAAAACGTGCTGTTGGCGGATTCGAACTTGATGTTGTTAATTTCAAAATAATTGGATTGGCTCACGAATATCCTATTACACCTAAGGAACATGGCATTGAATTCCTGATTGATAACCGCCATTTATGGGTCCGCTCTAAAAAACAAGTTGCAATACTTAAAATCCGTCATAGAATTGTAAAAGCTATACGCGATTTTTTTGATGAAAGGGGATTCACTCTTTTTGATCCACCGATTATTACACCAAATGCTTGCGAAGGGACATCAACATTATTCGAAATGGAATATTTCGATCTCGGTAAAGCATATTTAACACAGAGCGGGCAACTTTATGCCGAAAGCGGCGCTATGGCTCTTGGTAAAGTTTATACTTTTGGACCGACATTCCGTGCGGAGAAATCTAAAACCCGAAGACATCTAACCGAGTTCTGGATGGTTGAACCTGAAATGGCTTTCTATGATCTTAATGATGATATGGACCTTGCTGAAGAATTTATTGAATATATTGTTCAAACAGTTTTAAGGGATAGAGCAGAAGAATTAAAAGAACTTGAACGCGATATTTCTAAACTCGAAAAAGTAGTTAGACCTTTCCCAAGAATTTCTTATGATCAGGCAGTTGAGATTTTAAGAAGAAAGGGAGTCGATTTTCAGTGGGGAAATGATTTAGGTGGAACTGACGAAACATTGATTGGAGAAGATTTTGATAGACCGGTTATGATTCATCGTTATCCATCTGAAGTAAAAGCGTTTTATATGAAGCGCGATCCCGAGAATCCAAAAGTTGCTTTAGCTGTAGATGTTATTGCCCCGGAAGGATACGGAGAAATTATCGGCGGCAGTCAGCGCGAAGACAATCTTGATTTGTTATTAGAAAGAATTAAAGAACATAATTTACCGCAGCAGTTTTTTGAATGGTATCTTGATTTGAGAAGGTTCGGCACAGTCCCTCATTCAGGATTCGGACTCGGTCTTGAAAGAACTGTTAGCTGGATTTGCGGATTAGAACATCTTCGCGAAGCAATTCCATTTCCACGAATGATTTATAGGAATACTCCATAAATGAATGCAGAAATTATTCTTTTCATAATTCTTGCACTTATTGCGGCTGTTTCATCTGTAATGATGATAACAAGATCCAACGCAGTTATAAGTGCCGTTTTTCTCGTACTTAATTTTTTTGCTTTAGCCGGACTTTACCTTTTGTTAAATGCTCAGTTTATTTCAGTCGTTCAGATTATTGTTTATGCAGGTGCAATTATGGTCCTTTTTCTTTTTGTTCTTATGCTTCTTAGAACAGAGAATGAACCTAAAGTCTTCCTGGATAAAAAACCAATAAAAATGTTTGCACTGCTTATAACTGTTTTTGTTTTTATTCAAGTTGCCTACTTAATATTTGTCGGTAAACCTTCAGGCAATCTTACACCGGATCAGCTAAAGAGTATTGAAACAGGAACTATTCAGTCAATTGGAAAGGAACTATACACTAATTACATCCTTCCATTTGAAATTGCCGGATTCTTATTACTTGCAGCAACTATCGGTGCAATGGTTTTAGCAAAGAAAAAATTTGAATAATCAATTTTATTTTAAGAGGTTTCAATAATTATGTCGTCTATACCAATTGAATATTATTTAATCTTGAGTGCATTTATGTTTGTTGTTGGTGTAACGGGTGTACTAATCCGTCGTAATGCAATTGTTGTTTTTATGTGTATAGAGTTGATGTTGAATTCTGCAAATTTATCTCTCGTTGCTTTTTCATCTTATTTAGGGAATCCTATCGGTCAGATATTTGTATTTTTTGTAATGACTGTTGCTGCGGCAGAAGCGGCTGTTGGTCTTGCAATTATTATTGCTGTATTTAGAAATAAATTAACTGTAAACATTGATGAAATAAACATCTTCAAGTGGTAATAACCGGATGATAAATTTAATCTATCTAACTGTTCTTTTACCGTTATTAGGATTTTTATTTAACGGTCTTTTCGGTTCCAGAATTAAAAACGAAAAAGTTATCGGTATTATTGGAAGTTCAACTGTAGGTATTGCCTTTGTCGTTACATTACTTGCTTTTTTTGAAACACTCGGCTTGCCGGTAGAAAATAGAAGCAATACAGTTGAATTATTCACATGGCTCAATGTTGCCGGACTCAATATAAAATTTGCTTACCTTGTTGATCAGTTATCTTTAACAATGTCCTTGATTGTTACCGGTGTTGGATTTTTAATTCACGTTTATTCAATTGGCTACATGCATGGCGATAAAGGTTTCTGGAGATTCTTTGCTTATCTAAACCTTTTCATCTTTGCAATGATGAATTTAGTGCTTGGCGATAATTTTGTTGTTCTATTTTTAGGGTGGGAAGGCGTTGGACTTTGTTCTTACCTCTTAATCGGTTTCTGGTACGATAGAAAATTTGAAAATGGGACAGTTGCTCAGGCAGCTAAAAAAGCATTTGTGGTAAATCGTATCGGCGATTTCGGATTTCTACTTGGAATGTTTTTAATTTACTACACATTCGACTCACTGAATTTTACCGAAGTATTTAATAAAGCTGTATCATTCCCTGTATCAGAAGCTACATTTGGTTTGATAGCAATATTTTTATTTATTGGTGCTACAGGTAAATCGGCACAGATTCCGTTATTTGTTTGGTTGCCAGATGCAATGGCTGGTCCAACCCCGGTATCTGCACTAATACATGCCGCAACAATGGTTACTGCCGGTGTTTATATGGTATCCCGTGCTGCAATTATTTTTGCTTCGGCTCCTACCGTTATGATGGTTGTTGCCGTAATAGGATTGCTTACAGCATTAATGGCTGCAACAATAGGACTTGTTCAGAACGATATTAAAAAAGTCTTAGCTTATTCCACCGTAAGTCAATTAGGTTATATGTTTTTAGCTGCGGGTGTTGGTGCATTCAGCGCATCAATTTTTCATGTTATGACACATGCTTTCTTTAAGGCATTACTCTTTCTTGGTGCCGGTTCAGTTATTCATGGAATGCACGAAGAACAAAACATCCAGCGTTATGGCGGCTTGAAAAAATACATGCCTAAGACGTATGCTACTTTTTTTATTGCAACATTAGCTATTGCCGGAATTCCCGGTTTATCAGGTTTCTTCAGTAAAGATGAAATCCTTTGGTATTCTTATGCTAATGGTGGAATATTATTCTGGTTGATCGGTGTTGTTACTGCTATGATGACGGCATTTTATATGTTCCGTTTGTTATCGCTTACATTTTATGGTAAAGAGCGATTCGATCATCATCATGTTCATCCGCATGAGTCACCGGCAGTAATGACAGTCCCATTAATGATATTAGCGTTCTTCTCTGTTGTAGGCGGATACATCGGAATACCTGAAGTTTTTTCAGGTGAACATGGAAATCAATTTCATAACTGGTTAGAACCGATTTATGCACCTGCGCTTGCAAAACTTAATAGCTTTGGTTCTCATTCTCATTTCGAAGAGATTCTTTTAATGGTTCTTTCGGTTGCTCTTGCATTAAGCGCTATCTACTTTGCAATTAAAATTTATACGCAACAACCGGAAATTGCTGAAAAGATTTCTGCAAGGTTCAAAAAAGTTTATAACATTCTGCTCAATAAGTATTATGTTGATGAAATTTATGAAGCTGCTGTAGTTCAACCTATTCAAAAAGGTTCTGAAAAAGTATTATGGAAGTTTACGGATAATATAATTATTGATGGTGCTGTTAATGGAATAGCAAAAGTTGTTGAAGCCGGGTCCGGAGTTATAAGGAAAATTCAGAATGGAATTGCGCAGTTTTACGCAATAATTATGATGCTTGGAATTGCTCTTGTACTTTTATGGGTAATATTAAGTCTATAAGTTTTGTTTAATTAAATGAAATGAAAATAGCCTTATTAACACAAAGGCTCTGAGGACTAAAAATATTATATGGAACAAAATTTACTTTTAACATATCTTCTTTTCACACCGATTATTGGAAGTGTTGTAGTTCTATTTTTTGGAAAGAATCAGATAAAATTTATTAGATGGTTCGGAATATTTGTTTCCTTAATTGCATTTGTAATTTCATTAGTTATTTATTTTGGCTTCGACTCATCAAAACCTCAATTCCAGTTTGTTCACCAGGTTTTGTGGATTAGCAGTCTTAATGTAAGTTATAATGTTGGTGTTGATGGAATTTCACTACTACTGGTTTTATTAACAACTTTTCTTACACCTCTTACTTTATTATCAACCTGGAATGCAATTGAAAAAAATGTAAAGATGTTTACTTTCTCTATGTTGTTCCTTGAAGCCGGAATGTTAGGTGTTTTTATCTCTCTCGATATTTTCCTCTTCTATATCTTCTGGGAGGCAATGTTAATACCAATGTATTTCATTATTGGTATTTGGGGAGGTGAAAGAAGAATTTACGCATCGATTAAGTTCTTTATTTACACAATGGTCGGAAGTTTATTGATGCTTGTGGCAATTATCTGGCTTGCTGTTTATGCTTCGGAAATCACTGGGAAATTTACTACTAATTTATTAGAGTTATATAAAGTTGGTCCAACAATTCCTCATCAGATACAAGGATGGATGTTCGGTGCATTCTTCCTGAGTTTTGCTATCAAAGTTCCTTTGTTCCCGTTACACACATGGTTACCCGATGCAC
>CAZEBL010000183.1:0-6436 GCA_964510325.1 uncultured Melioribacter sp.
TCAGCCCTGCGAAATCGAAATCCAGCCCCTCGAGCTGCTGCAATTGTTTCATTTATAAATGATAAAATTAAACCGCCCGTTAAAATAATTCCTAAGAGCGGTGATCTTTTAGTGGTAGATTTTAAGTTTGATAACAATAAGATAATGGACGTATCCTTAACAGGTCCGGCTAAAATTATCTTTAAAGGCGAAATTACAATTTAATTGAGGAGATAAATGAGTAGAGTAATTTTTTCAATTCGTTACCAGGTCTTTCCAGAGAGAAGACAGGAGTATCTTGATGTTGTTAGAGAGTTGAAGAACATAATAAAAACAGAAGGTCTTGAAAGCTATTCTGTTTTTGAGCAAAAAAACAAACCTAATAACTTTGAAGAAATCTATTTATTTAAGAATGAAGAAGCTTTCGAAAATTTTGACGAAAACCAGGATGAACGTATTGATATTCTTATGACAAAATTGTCTGATATGATAAAAGAACAGACAACTCAATACACAACATCACTCGAGGTTAATAACTGAAATACTATTCAGTAAATCTCGAAATATTATCCTTCCTGAATAAGCTGGTATAATATGTTTGAATTAGTTGGTGCTATTCATATTCATTCAGTATTTTCTGACGGCTCCGGTGAAATTAAAGAGATTACCGGCTTTGCTAACGAAGCCGGTTTAGATTATATAATTCTTACCGATCATAATACTCTTAGAGCATTACACGATGGATACGAAGGATGGCACGGTAATACTCTTCTTCTGGTTGGATGCGAAATAAATGACAAGGAAAATAAAAATCATTTATTAGCTCTTGGAGTTAACGAAGCTTATTCAACCAGATTACCCGCAAAAGAATATACAAGGTTGGTTAAAGAGAGTGGTGGCTTGGGTTTTATTGCTCATCCTCATGAAAAAAGAAATTCAATGGCTGAACATCCGCCCTATCCTTGGATTGAATGGGATACAGAAGATTTCACCGGACTTGAAATCTGGAATCATATGTCCGAGTGGATGGAAGGATTAACCGATCAGAATAAGTATAATTATTTTATTCATCCGTTAAAATCAATTTCAATGCCCCCAAAAGAAACTTTAGATAAGTGGGATGAGCTAAACTTAAAAAGAAGAGTTGTTGGTATTGGAGGCGTTGATGCCCACGCACATAAAGTAAATTTATTGGGATTCTTCGAGGTAGAAGTCTTTCCTTATAAAGTTCTTTTCAAATCAATTAGAACTCATGTTCTTGTTGATAATAAATTCCTTCCTTCCGATAAAAAAGAAGATGTATTGATAGCTAAAAATGAACTATACAATTCCTTGAAGAATGGAAGATGCTTCATATCAAACTATTATCATGGCGATGCAACCGGATTTAAATTTTTTGCGGAAGATGGACAGAAAATTTATCAAATGGGCGATCTAATTCCTCTTTTAGATAAAGTTAAATTACGTGTTTCTCTACCCAATATTAGCGGGACAATTAAACTCTTGAAAAATGGTGATGTAATCGGAATTAATGAAGGATTCGATGCCGAATTTATTGTAAATGAAAGAGGTGCATATAGAATTGAAGTTTACCTGAATGAAAATGCATGGATTTTTTCGAATCATATTAGAATTGGACTATAATATTTACTAAATTTAGCCCCTAATTTTTAGGGATAATTAAAAAGAGGTCTTTGTGTTAAGCGGTAAAAAAAGAATATCTAAAAAAGAAATGAAGCAAGATAAACTTGTTACTTCCTATTATAGTGCTTATAACTATTTTTTGGAAAATCAGGCTAAAATATTAATAGGTTTAGGTGTGCTTGCGTTGATCGTTGTTGCTGTTATACTAATTTCTAATAAAAAATCGAGTGATAATCTTAATGCTGCAAATCTTTTAGCTAAGGTTGTTCCTTTATATGAATCCGGATTATATCAGGAAGCTATTGACGGACAGCCATCATCAAATATAACAGGATTAAAAAATATTGTTGATGAATACGGAAGTACAGAAAGCGGTCAGACTGCTAAAATTTATCTTGCAAACTCTTATTCATTCTTAGATAAATGGGAAGAAGCTTATAAATTATACGATAGTTACGGAGGTTCTAATCCATTCTTTGAAGCCACAGCTCTTGCGGGACAAGCATCTTATTATGAATTAAAAAATGATAACAAAAAAGCTTCTGAACTTTATAAAAAAGCTGCAAAAATTTCCAAAACCAATCCCGCCAATCCTGAATATCTCTTTAAGACTGCTCTCAATCTTATGAAACTTGGTAAAAATGATGAAGCAAAGTCTCTATTCAAAGAGATCAAAAATGAATACAAATTATCTGTTGTTGTTCAGGAAATTGATCGCTATCTTCACCAGTTAGAAGGATAGTTCTTTATCAAAATCGAATTAATTAATCGAATATTATATTACATTTTGAAAAGAGATTTGGGAATTGATTAAATGGCCGATACATCGGAATTAAGAAATGGGCTTATCATAAGATTCAAAGGTGAACCTTACCTTGTTGTTGAATTTCAGCATGTAAAACCCGGTAAAGGCGGTGCGTTTGTTAGAACCACATTAAAGAATATGAAAACAGGTAAAGTTCTTGAAAATACTTTCCGCTCAGGTGAATCGATTGATGTTGTTCAGATTGAAAGAAGAAAATATCAGTATCTTTATAAAGAAGGTGAATTTTATATTTTAATGGATAATGAAACTTTCGACCAGATAAATGTTCCTGAAGAAATTTTAGGTGATGGGCAGGTATTTCTAAAAGAAGGTGATGAAATTCAAATTATCTATGATGATCAGGAAAAAATAATTTCATCAGAAATACCAATGTTTGTTAATCTGAAAGTTGTTGAAACTGAACCCGGATATAAAGGCGATACCGCAACAAATGTTCTTAAACCTGCTAAACTTGAAACCGGTGCTCAGATTAATGTTCCTCTTTTTGTTAACGAGGGGGATTTATTAAAAGTAGATACCAGAACTGGTGTTTATGTTGAACGAGTTAAAAACTAATAGTAGAAGAGAATGGATATAAACCTACTTAAAAAGCTCATCAAAATGGTTGAGCAAAGTGAAATCGCCGAATTTGCAGTTCAGGAAGGCGACCTTAAAGTAAAAATATCAAAAAACTCCAAAGGTTCTGCTCATGTAAATCTCCAACCTTCATTTGATTATCAGCAAGCAGTTTTATCTGCTCAAGCTGCTCAAAAACAATCTAATGAAGTTTCTCCCCCTCCGGTAAAAGAAGTTAAATCTAATTTACATGAGATTAAGTCCCCAATTGTCGGTACATTTTATCGTGCACCAGCTCCCGATGCCGACCCATATGTTCAGGTTGGTGATGTTGTTTCTCCGGGTAACGTCCTCTGTATTGTTGAAGCAATGAAGTTAATGAACGAAATTGAATCGGATGTTAGCGGGAAAATTGTAAAAATTCTTGTTGAAAATGCCACTCCGGTTGAATATAACCAACCGCTTTTTTTAATAGAAACTGTATAGTGATATCAAACTTTTGAGAGGTCACTTTGTTCAAAAAAATTCTTATCGCCAATCGAGGTGAGATAGCACTTAGAATAATTCGTACTTGTAAAGAATTGGGAATTAAAACCGTTGCTGTCTATTCGGAAATTGACCGCGATTCTTTACATGTTGTTCTTGCCGATGAAGCTGTTTGTATTGGTCCTGCAAAGAGCTCCGATAGTTATCTAAAGATTCCAAGCATTATGTCTGCTGCAATGATTACAGGTGCAGATGCAATTCACCCCGGTTATGGTTTCCTTGCAGAGAATGCTGATTTTAGTGAAATCTGTTCCGATTCAAATATTAAATTTATTGGCCCATCTCCGGATTCAATCAGGAAAATGGGTGATAAATCCTTTGCTAAAGAAACGATGCGAAAGGTTGGTGTTCCGGTAGTTCCCGGTAGCGATGGAATAATTAAAACGGCTGATGAAGCAAAAAAAATTGCTGCTGAAGTTGGATATCCTGTTATGCTAAAAGCTTCTGCCGGCGGCGGCGGTAAAGGGATGCGAATTGTTTGGGAGGAGAAAGATCTAGAAAAGCTATTTCAAACTGCTGCTAACGAAGCTGAAGCTGCATTTGGAGTTCCTGATCTTTACCTCGAAAAGTTTATTGAGAATCCCCGCCATGTAGAAATTCAGGTAGTGGGAGATCAATTCGGCAATGTTTATCATTATGGTGAACGTGATTGTACTATTCAAAGAAGGCATCAAAAACTTATTGAGGAATCTCCTTCACCTGTTGCAAACTCCGATCTAAGAAATAAAATGGGTGATGCAGCTTTACTTGGTGCTAAAGCTGTTAATTACGAAGGTGCCGGAACTATTGAATTCCTGGTTGATAAGTATCTGAATTTTTATTTCATCGAAATGAATACAAGAATTCAGGTTGAACATCCTGTTACTGAAATGGTTCAGAATCTCGATTTAATTAAGCAGCAAATACTTGTTGCTTCTGGAGAGAGAATTGAAAACCTTCCCCAGGAACCGAGAGGTCATGCAATTGAATTTAGAATTAATGCCGAAGACCCTGATAATAACTTCAGACCTTCGCCTGGTAGAATTGAGTATCTCCATTTTCCGGGAGGATTTGGAGTTAGAGTTGATTCGCATGTTTATAATGATTACGTAATTCCACCTAATTATGATTCTCTTATAGCAAAGTTAATTGTCTGGGGAACTGATCGTAAACATGCAATCACAAGAGCAAGAAGATCGTTCGAAGAATTTAATGTGGAAGGTATCAAAACTACTATTCCTTTCCACAAAAAAGTTCTGGAACATCCAAAGTTTATTGAAGGTATTTTTGATACTTCATTTATCGATCAACATCTAAATAATAAATAGAGGTTAATATGAATATTCCAGCTAATCTTTTGTATACTAAAGATCATGAATGGATTAAAATTGAAGGTACAACTGGTACAATAGGTATTACTGATTTTGCACAAGGTGAATTGGGAGATATTGTTTATATCGATATTAATCCGGACCTGTCCGAAATTACTGAAGGACAATCTTTTGGAACTATCGAGGCTGTAAAAACAGTAAGCGATCTCTATGCTCCGGTTGATGGAAAAGTAATAGAGCTTAATAAAAATCTCAATGACAATCCTCAATTAGTTAATTCAGATCCTTATGGCGAAGGATGGATTATCAAAATTGAAGTTGTTAACTCTGCACAGTTAAATAATCTATTAAGTCCCGAAGCTTACCAGACGCAGCTTGGTCAATAAATTAAGATTTTTTAAATGGCAAAACTCCGCTCAGGGGTTTTGCTTCCCTATAAATCGATGTTGTGAGTAATGAAACATCAACAGAAAATTTTAATCCTTGATTTTGGTTCGCAGTATACTCAATTAATTGCCCGTCGTATAAGGGAAAGTAAAGTCTATTCAGAGATACATCCCAGTACATATCCTGTTTCAAAAATTAAAGAATCATTACCTCAGGGAATCATTCTATCCGGCGGTCCAATGAGCGTTTATGACGATGGTGCACCAAATATTTCCAGAGAAATTTTTGAGCTCGGAATCCCCGTCCTTGGTATATGTTATGGATTACAATTAATTGCAACTCATTACGAAGGTATTGTAGAACAAGCTCAGAATAGGGAATATGGTAAAGTTCATCTTGAAATTTCTAATCAAGACTCTCTATTAGATGGTGTCGAAAATAATTCTATTGTGTGGATGAGTCACGGGGATTTAATAACCCGCCTACCATCAGGATTTACTGTTACTGCTAAAACAGAAAATACTCCGGTTTGTTCAATCTCTAATTCAGAAAAAAATATTTATGGATTACAATTTCACCCGGAAGTAGCTCATACCCGGCAAGGAATGAAAATAATAAATAATTTTTTGTTTAAGATTTGCAAATGTAACCCCGACTGGACACCGGAGAATTTTATTCATTCCACAATTGAAGAAGTTAAAACAAAAATAGGGAATAAGAAAGCTATTTGTGCTTTAAGCGGCGGGGTTGATTCTTCTGTTGCTGCAATTCTAATTTCTAAAGCAATTGGTGATAATTTAATTTGTATTCATGTAGATACCGGCTTGATGCGTAAAAATGAAAGTGAAAAAATTATTAAAATGTTTGAAGAGAATTATAAATTAAATGTAATATCCATAAATGCAACAGAACTATTCTTGTCGAAATTAAAAAATATTTCTGATCCCGAGATTAAAAGAAAAATAATTGGTAATACTTTTATTGAAGTATTTGAAAAAGAAGCAAGAAATTATAATGACATTGAATTTCTAATTCAGGGCACTTTATATCCTGATGTAATAGAATCTGTAACAGTTAAGGGAGCTTCATCAACAATTAAAACGCATCATAATGTAGGTGGATTGCCGGAGAAAATGAATCTCAAACTTATCGAACCGTTCCGGGAACTCTTTAAGGATGAAGTTAGAAT
>CAZEBL010000184.1:0-6409 GCA_964510325.1 uncultured Melioribacter sp.
ACAATTGTTGGAACCGGTAATGAAAAAGGAAACAATGGTACAAGCAACGTACAAGCTACAATGGTTGTAGGTCCAAACCAGATCACATCTACAACCATTAACAATTAGTTTTTTTCTCGATTTTTCTTAAATTGGAGGCGGTTAAAATTGAATATAGCCGCCTTCTTTTTTTATTAAAGGGCAATTAAAATGATTGAAGTTCGGTTCAATGCTCAAAAAAATAATGGTCAGGCGATTACCGGCAATTTAAGTGAACCAACCTATAAAGAAGCAAAAGAAAAAATCCATAAACTTGCCGAAAAACACCAGCTCAAAATTCAATCGATTGAAAAGAAGAGCTCTTACATTTATAAAATCCGCCGGGGTAAAGAAAAGCCAATTGTAGGTGAACAAAGAGCTTTTTCTAAAGATGAAGTTGCTAATGCATTAAGAAAACTTGGTTACGAAGTTGTATCTGTAAATAAAAAGTTATTGGATTTCAATCTAAAGCCACCACCACAGGATATAGTTTCCTTTGTTAAAATTAGTGCAGAGCTTCTGGAACAGAAACTTCCGTATAGTGAAATACTAACTCTTTTGATTAACGATATAGAAAATAAAACTCTAAAAGAAACATTAAAGCAGATTAATAACGAACTAAAAAAAGGAGCCGATAGCGAAGCAACATTTCTGCGTTATCAAGGTGTCTTTGGTAAATTTACAGCTTACATGCTCGGTCTTGCATCTAAAAGTGGTAATATGTCAGAGATTTATAAAGCAACTGCAAAATTTTTAGAGAGACAACAGGAATTCAGGAAAAATCTTAGAAGCGCTCTTATTACTCCTCTTGTAACATTGTTTGTTTTATTTCTAGCCGTAATTTTTTATGTCGGTTATATTTTCCCAGAGACTGCTAAATTATTTGTGAAATTTAAAATTGATCTACCACCTTTAACCGCTGCTACTCTGGGAATAAGTGATTTCCTCATAAATAATATGTTGTTAGTTACGCTGGCAATCATTATTCCGCCAATAATATTCTGGCAATTTGCTAAAACAAAAAAAGGTAAATTGTTTGTAGATCGGTTTATGCTCAAAATACCGATTATGGGCTCATTAATTCATAAAACATTAATTGAAGTTTTTTGTAGAGTCTTTTATACACTTTATAGCGGTTCGGCAGAGAGTATTGAACCAATAAGAATTGCAGCTGAAGCAACAGGAAATACCTATTTCGAAAACCAGATAAAGACAGTTGCCATACCCTTAATGATCAAAAAAGGAATTGGAATAACGGATGCATTTCAGGCAAGCGAAGTGTTTACTGAAACCGCATTATCAAGATTTCATTCCGGCGAAGAAACAGGTACAATTAAAAATACTGCACTTCAACTTGCAAATTACTACGAGAGCGAAACTGTTTTTAGATTGAAAAACGTTATTGAATTAATTCAGGTTGGAATTGCAATGGTTATTATGATTGTGATGATTGCACTAACTTTGATCTCTGCAGAAACAGCAACAATAAGCCCTAAATCACCGGTAATGTAAAATATTTGAGGAATTAGTATGATTGATACACAAATTGAAATGACCGATAAAATTGGCTACCTGCTTTTAAAAAAAGGTATTATCGATTCTAAAATTCTTGAGCAATCATTAAAAATAAAAGATGCTGATCAGCTTAAACAAAAAAGAAATCTTGCTCAAATACTTGTTGATGAATTTGGATTTGAGCATGACGTAATATTCAGAGAAGTAGCTGTTTTATATGCATTCAAAGAATTAAATATTCACCCCGAAGAACTTTCAGAAGAAAGAGTAAATGAAATAAAAGGATTGATGAACAGACAAGGACCCGAAGTTCGTAAGATGCTTTTAGACCATCGCGTAATTCCATACCGTTTCGACGACAAAATAAAAGATAAACTTATTCTTGCAGCAGTTGATCCTACGGATAGAACACTTGCAAAAATTGCTTATTCCCTTAATGCAAAAAAATATGAAATAAATTACCTGAGAAAGAAAGATTACGAAAAGCTTATAAACATGCTTGTTGTGTCTGAGAATGAGTACTTAAAACTGATTCAGGAAGCCGGTGAAGAAATTCAGGTAACCCAGGAAGAAGTTTCTATAAATGAAGACGAACTTGATGCCGAGATAAATAAAAGTGCTCTTATAAATTTAATTGAAGCAGCTCTGGTTGAAGGTGTTCGTAAAGGTGTAAGTGATATTCATCTTATACCTAAGAGTGGAAATAAAACTGAAATTCATTTCAGACTGGATGGTAAATTACAATTATGGCATGTTCAGGAAGGAACTATGCCTGAAGCCGTTATGGCGGTTGTTAAAGATCGCTCTAAAGGTCTCGACCGTTTTGAAAGAGAAAGGGCTCAGGATGGTTTTATTCAAAGAGAAATTGATGGACACATAATTCGTTTTAGAGTTTCTGTACTACCAATGGTTGGAACGGAATTAAAAAATAAATTTGAAAGTATTGTAATAAGAATTCTTGATGATCGTAAAGTAATAAAAGATTTAAGCAAGCTTGGTTTAACTGGTTATTCAAACAAAGCGTTTGTTAAAGCTATTACTCAACCGCAAGGAATGATAATACTTACCGGACCAACCGGTTCTGGAAAAAGTACTACTCTAATTGCTGCACTTTACCAGGTAATTAATCCCACTAAAAATGTTCTAACAGTAGAAGACCCTGTTGAATATGTAATTGAGGGAGCCCGTCAGCTTAAGATCGGTTATAAAATGAATTTTGAACAGGCAATTAGATCCATTCTACGTCATGATCCTGATATTGTTCTCGTTGGTGAGATGCGTGATAAAGAAACTGCAGAAACTGCAATTAAACTTGCTAACACTGGTCACTTAACTTTTTCAACATTACACACTAATGACGCACCGAGTGCTGTTGCACGTTTGTTTAAGATGGGCGTTGAACCATTTTTAATTGCTTATGCAATTAATATCATTGTTGCTCAAAGATTGATTAGAAAATTATGTACTGTTTGTAAAAAGAAAGTTGAAAATCTGGAAGAACATATAGTTAGTGCCGGACTTGATTTAAAAGATTGGGCCGGTCATGAAATTTATGAATCTGTTGGTTGCGATAAATGTAATCAGACTGGTTTTAAAGGAAGAATGGCAATCCACGAAGCACTCTATTTTACAAAAGAGATTAGAAGACTTATTGTGCGTTCCGGTGATGAAGTTGATGAAGAAGCAATTAGAGAGCAAGCAAGAAAAGATGGAACAATGAGTTTAAGAGACTCCGGATTTGAAAAAGTTAAATTGGGCTTAACTTCCATACAAGAAGTTATTGGCGCAACAATGGAGGATTAGTTAGTCACAACAAACGTGAATAACTTATCTTTTTCTTATATTGCAAAAAGGAAATGGGAAAAAAATATTTACCCAGAAATTCGGTAACTGTTGATGATAGAACAAGCAAAACAAATCCTTTCTACATTTGCTAAGCAAATCCCTCCAACCGTTTTTGGTCCTGAACGTGTTCGATTTATTATCGAAAATATTGATAGAATGACCCAGGACGAAAAAATTCAAGTGCTAAACCTGGCAAATTATATTTTGACTGTTATGTTAGAACGAAATGCTTCCGATGTTGAAATTGGTGGCTTTGGTGCGCAAAATTTTGTCTGGTTTAGAGTATATGGTAAAAAAGAGAGGGTTAAAGAATTACCTCAATTTACGCTTGATGAAGCATCTACGCTAATTGTGTCTTTACTTAATAAAAATCAATGTCAATACTTACTTCAGAATAGAAATCTCGATTTCAGTTACACCTATAAACTCGATAAGATTGCTCGGTTTGTCAGATTCAGAGCAGATGCCTATTTCGATCTTGATTCCCTTGCATTAAATATGAGAGCTATTCAGGCAGCCGTTAGACCAATTGAATCCCTCGAGTTTCATCCCTTTGCAGTTAAGACGATGAGTCATAATTTCATAAAATTTGGTTTATCCTTAATTACAGGTATAACAGGTAGCGGTAAATCATCTACTCTTGATGCAATAATTGATTTTCATAATCAGTTTGACCCATGTCATGTTGTTATAATTGCCGCTCCGGTCGAGTATGTTCATACTTCAAAAGTTTCGATAATAAAGCATAGAGAGGTTGGCAGAGATGTTTTGTCATTTAAGGAGGGGGTAATTCAGTCCTTACGCCAGGATCCCGATATTATTGTAATTGGTGAAATGAGGGACCCCGACACCATTTTAGCGGCTTTAGAGGTAACAGATACAGGTCATAAGGTATTTTCTACCTTACATACTTCTTCAGCTGTCGAATCGATAGACCGTATAATTGCAGAAGTTAACCCTGAAGAACAGGAAAGAGTCCGGAATAGATTGGCAGATGTTTTGATAAGTGTTGTATCACAAAAACTGGTTCCGAGTCTTGATGGCAAGAGGGTTTTAGCTAAAGAAGTTTTAATAGTAACCCCAAGTGTAAAAGCAGCTATAAAAAATAATAATACCAGTGAAATATATATGATGATTAATCAGGGTGGACAGCAAGGAATGGTTACAATGGAACAGGATTTGTTAAGATTATTTATGGAAAAGAAAATTTCTAAGGAAAATGCAATTGCTTACTCAAATAATAAAACAAGAATACTTCAATTAATGAAGGGCGCTTAATAATAGTGAAACCGGTTGTTTGTATATATTGCGAAGGAAATGACACAAAAATTGCTGTTGTAGCAAAAGAGAAAGACTCTCTTAAACTTATTCGAGTTGCCTCTTTAACGATGTCCTCTTCACTTCAACAAGCTGTAAAGAAGCAATCCATAGAGGAAATTGATAACAGTTTTAGTTCAAACAACAATCTCTCATTCGATAATTTAGATGAAGTAACGCAAGATGAACCAATGAGCGATAATTCAGATGTTGGGCAACTTCAATCATCGTTGTTTGGATTAAAATTAAACCAGCATCAATTTATTCCAATTATTACCGAACCGGTTGTTAATTACCATATGTACGATGGTCCTCGCGATAACAATAGAAAAAAATTACTTCAACTTGTTGCAAATGACATTCAGACAGTTAAAGGAATTTCAGTTGAACTTGATTCTGTTGATGTGACTGAACTTAACGATAAAGCAATGTTGAGTGTTTTTATTGAAGGAGAAATTCCGTGTGTTCATCTTGTAAATTTACTTGCCAATTATAATAACCGCCGGTACTTTAAAATTCCTACAGTAAAAACAGCAGAGTTATCCCTTGCATATTATGTTAGTAAGACAAATAAATTTTTCCCGGAAGACAATACACTTATAATTTATATTGGTAAGGAATATAGCAAGTTAATTTTCCTCGAAGGACAAAAGCTTAAACATATAGGCGCCACTTTAGATATTGGTACCAAAAATCTTCATACATACGATGTCTATTTCTCCAAGATACTTCTCGAAATGGAAAATGGCGGAATACCAAAGCTTGATAACATAATTCTTTGTGGTGAAGACCGGTCAGAAAATTTAATATTATCGTTTTTTGGAACATTCCCTGAAGCTAATGTAAGCGAATTAAAATTTGAAAACTTCGATACCTCACTCATTACAGATGAGGATGCGAAAAATCTGGCACTCTATGCTATTCCGATCTCCTCGGCAATTGAATATTTTGATGAGCTTGAAAAACTTCATGTAGGTGTAAATTTTCTTCCTAAATATATTCAGGAGCGGCAGAAGTTCTTTCAATTCGGCTGGCACAGTTACGCAATACTTCCACTCTTATTTGGTGCAACATTCTTTTTTACATTCCAGATTCTATCAAGTTATAGGGAAATGAAAGATCTCGATTTTGAAATTGAAAGATTGACCGCACTCCAACAGCAAAACCAGGCTCTGGTTGAAGAAATTGCACCTCTTGAACGGCGTATTAATAGTTTTGATGCTACTCAGGCAATTCTGGATTCTGCTGTTACGGGGTCCGGTATCTGGAATAATACACTTGTTAAAGTCGCTGATTTTATTGAACGGAGAAGAAATTTCTGGATAACACGTTTAGAGACAGTAGCCACCGATGAAGTAAAAGTGGACGGTTATGCTCTATCGAGGAGTGTGCTTACTGAATTTGCACAAACAAATAATACCGCTCTTCTCAAATTCATTAACTATGAACCTTTAAGGGAAAAGAGTGCATTTGCTTATACAATTAATTTTAAAATTGGACAGGACACTGTTACAGCAAAATGACCAGTAAAGTTAAAAATACAATAATTATGATCCTTATACTTATTGCTATTGTAGTTGGCGGAGGGTTGTTTAATTATGTATTCCTTAAGGGTAAAATTGCAGACAGAGAAGCTAAAGTAAAAGATTTAAAATTATTCCAGCTAGATACTGAAGCACTCGAACAGCAATTAGTTTCATTAAAAACGAAAGTA
>CAZEBL010000185.1:0-6393 GCA_964510325.1 uncultured Melioribacter sp.
ATCGAAAGTAACATATAAACCTGAACCGGGACCACCAGATTTGAAAAACCAGGGCCACCTTCTGTATTGCCACATTGCTGCAAATAACTTGTTCGGATTTGATGGATCGATAATCAAATCCGCTGCACCGGTTTTTTCATCAACATATAAAACTTTTTTCCAAGTTTTGCCTCCATCAACAGTTTTGAAAATGCCACGCTCGGTCCCTTCTCCCCATGCGGAACCTTGTGCGGCAACATAGACAACATTGGAGTTTGTTGGATCGATAATAATTCTATGAATGTTAAAAGTTTTTTCAAGCCCAACGTGCTTCCATGTTCTACCGCCGTCAATACTTTTATAGATTCCGTTTCCACTGTTTTGACTATTGCGAGGATTTCCTTCGCCAGTACCAGCCCAGATAATATCTGGAATATTTTGATCGACAGCCACGGCACCAATTGAACCCGCCGGTTGATCATCAAATATCGGTTCCCATGATATTCCACCGCTTGTAGATCGCCATAGACCACCACTCGCAGTTCCCACATATATTATTTCTGTATTCTTTTGTACAACATCTATTGAAGTAACTCTACCACTCATTCCCGCCGGACCAATGCTTCTTGGTTTTAATCCGTTTAATAATTCCATATCTAACTTTTGTGCAAATAGAACTGAAGAAAATAAAAATGAACATAACACAATAATTAATAGTTGTTTTAGTTTCATAATTCTCACCAATTGTAAATTTTCTTAATGAATATAATAATATTCATTCTATTCTATTAAATGATTTTTTCAAATTTTCTTTTACAACTTTCTTGAAGTAATTAGTAAGTTCTTGAAGATTGCTTCTCAAAAATTTATTTTGATATTAGTAATTCTAACAACCAGCGGGTAAATCATGCCTGAATTCAAATTAAAAGTAAACAACAAAAATTACATTGCAAATGTAGAAGCTGAAACCCCATTGCTCTGGGTATTGCGCGATTCACTCGGTTTAACCGGTACAAAGTTCGGTTGTGGAGAAGGAATCTGTGGTTCTTGTGTTGTTCATATTAATGGTAAAGCTGAAAGATCATGTTCAATACCTGTTAAAGATGTTTCAGGAAAATCTATAACAACAATCGAAGGGCTTGCTGAAAATAAAGATCATAAGATATTTAAAGCATGGATAGAATTGGAAGTGTCTCAATGTGGATATTGTCAACCCGGACAAATAATGACTCTCGCTGCACTTTTCAATTCTAATAAGAAGCCGACAAAACTTGAAATTGATGAAGCTATGTCCGGTGTACTATGCAGATGCGGTACTTACCCAAGGATAAAAAAAGCCGTTGAGAAAATAGTAAAGGAGGGAATCTGATATGAAAAAGATTACGAGACGTGAATTTGTAAAGGTAGTTGGTATAGGAGGAGGAGGTTTATTCCTTGCTGCATATGTTCCTACTTATGGTTTTAGAATTTTACCCGGTGACGAACCAAAAATATTTTCACCAAGTGTTTATCTAAAAATTGATTCCAATGGAATTGTGACTATAACAGTTCACAGATCTGAAATGGGACAGGGTGTTCAAACATCATTACCTATGCTTGTTGCTGAAGAGCTTGAATGCGATTGGACTAAAATAAAAATTGAACAAGCCGATGGTCACCCGGTTTTTGGACATCAATCCACTGGCGGTAGTCAAAGTATTCGAAGAACATTCGATCCGTTTAGAATTGCTGGTGCAACTGCTCGTCTTATGTTAATTAGTGCAGCCGCTACAAAATGGAATATTAATATTGACGATTGTTTTGCTGAAAATAGTTTTGTAATTAATAAGCTTAATGGTAAAAAATTAAGCTATGGTGAATTAGTTGAAGAAGCATCAAAATTGCCTGTACCGAAAGATGTTAGGCTTAAAGATCCAAAGGAATATAAAATTATTGGTAAAAGAATTCATAGACTGGATACTCCTGCTAAAATATATGGTGCTGCAAAGTTCGGTATTGATGTTGTTATTCCGGGTATGGTTTATGCCTCAGTATCGCGATGCCCATCGATAGGTGGTAAAGTTAAATCTTTCAGTTCCGATAAAGCAAAAAAAGTTAAAGGAGTTATTGATGTTGTTGAAATACCTCAGGGTGTTGCGGTTATTGCTGATTCAACGTGGAACTCTTTTATGGGTAAACAATCACTTGATGTTGAATGGGATTTTGGACCTAACGCAAATATTGATTCTGACTCAATTAGAAATAGTATGACTAAATTTTTAAATGAGGAGGGATCGGAAATTGAATTGAGGGGTAATCCAGATTACAATTTACCTGAAATAAAAACAATAGAGAGTATTTATGAATTACCATTTCTCTGTCATGCACCATTAGAACCAATGAATTGTGTTGCAAAAATTGAAAATGGTAAAGTAGAATTGTGGGCGCCATCTCAGAATCCTCAGGATGCAAGAACACAGGTAGCCAGAGCACTCGGATTAAAAGAAGATGATGTTATTGTTCATGTTACACTAATTGGTGGTGCTTTCGGAAGACGACTTGTATCCGATTGGGCTGTTGAAGCCGCTGTTATTGCACAGAAAACAGGTAAGACTATAAAACTCACATGGACTCGTGAAGATGATATGAAACATAGCGTTTACCGTCCGGCTAGTGTACACAAAGTAAAAGGTTCTATTAATAAAGAGGGAAACCTGATAAATTTTTATCATCATGTAATTGCTGAATCAATTACAGCCCAGAGATTCAATAGAAGTATACCGGTTAAAGATGCTGATATAGGTGAAGGAACACGAAGGTTAGCTTATCAAATACCCAATATGAAAATTACTGGCACTATAGTTCCTACACATGTTCCAGTTTCATGGTATAGATCGGTTTATAATACTCAAAATCCTTTCGTTGTAGAGTCGTTTATTGATGAACTTGCTCATCTTGGTAATAAAGATCCGTATCAATTCAGAAGAACTCTATTACCAGAGGATTCAAGATTGAGAAGAGTACTGGAAGTTGCGGCTGAAAAATCGAACTGGAATTCCCCTCTACCAAAAGGAAAAGGAAGAGGAAGAGGTATTGCATGTTTCGAAGGCTATGGAAGTTTCTGTGCAGAAGTAATTGAAGTCTCTGTAATAAATAATGAAGTAAAACTTGAAAAGGTAACCGCAGTTATTGATTGCGGAACAGTTGTAAATCCGGATACTGTAGAAGCACAATTAGAAGGATCAATTGTATTTGCACTTACTGCTGCATTGAAAGGAGAAATTACCATACGATCTGGTGGTGTAGTAGAGAAGAACTATGATGATTATCAATTATTAACGTATTCCGAAACACCATTAATCGAAACTCACATAGTAAATAATTTCGAGAAGGTTGGAGGTGTAGGTGAAGTTGGAATTGGGGCTTGTGCACCGGCATTATGTAATGCTATTTATACCGCTACCGGAAAGAGAATAAGAAAACTACCTATTAAACTTGGATAATCAATTAAAAAGCCCGCAATTAGCGGGCTTAATATTATAATATATTTACTTTGTTAATTCGATAGTTACAGTTCCACCACCCATTTGAGCACCAAGCTTTGTCACTGTTTTAACAGTTTTACCGCTGGCATTATCAACCCATTTATGGGTTGGTTCACCTTCACCACTTACTTCTTTAATATCAACTTTATATGTTTCATATTCACCGGCGGGTACACTAATTTTTTCGTTACCAACTACTTTTAGAATATATTCTTTTGTCTTTGCACTCATTAAATCGAGTTGATAAAATTTTAGTGTTGTATTTTCTGTTAATGATAGAGATTCGATCATCATTTCCACACCCGCACCATCAGATACAATTGGAACATCAACATTTACATTAATAGGTAATTTCTGAGGTCCGGCTTCTAACATTCCTTCAACTTTTCCGTTTTCAAATTTTAAGTGGACTGTCCCCATACCCTGTTTAATAATACGTGAAACAGGTAGCAAAGTTTTTGCATCAACTAACAGAGTATCGTTTCCACCCATCATTCCTGATGTAATATCAACTGAACGAATTACATCTTTTCCATTAAATAATTCTTTTGTTAAAGTACGATCAATATTCATGTTAAACTTTTGACCTTGAGTTTCAACAGTTAGCAGGTAATTTGTTTTACCTAACTTAATCATACTACCGTCGTAAGATTTTAATTCGGTAGCGGTACCTGTTTCAACTTTTTTGGGCATAGTAACTGTTTTAATATCTACTGTTATGTCATTTAATTTTTTCTGAATAGCTTCCCTTACATCTTCCTGTACTCTACCATTTAAGTGCTTAGCAAAAAAACGTTCCATTGCTACGACCATTGCTAATCTGTTTTCGAGTCCAGCGAATCCATGTCCTTCATCTGGGGCAACCATATATTCTACATCTCGATTCAGTTCTCTCAATGCAACAACAATTTGATCCGATTCAGCTTTCTTAACACGAGGATCATTAGCACCCTGAACAACATAAAGAGGTGCTGTAATTTTATCTGCAGAATTAAGGGGGGATTGTTTTTTAAGCATTTCAAGTTCTTCTGGTTTATCCATATCCCCAACACGAATTGCAAATGTTTTTCTAATTGGTGCCCAGTAAGGAGGGATAGAATTAAGAAGTGTAATGATATTGGATGGACCGACAATACTAAATCCACATGCATATAGGTCGGGGGTAAATGCTAGTCCGGCAAGAGTAGCATAACCGCCATAAGATCCGCCCGAAATTGCCACGCGTTTAGAATCAGCTATCCCCTTACTGATTAAGTACTTTACAGCATCTGTAATATCATGCTGCATTGAACCTGTTCCCCATTGTTTGTTACCAGCATTCAAGTATTTTTTCCCATATCCAGTTGAACCTCTAAAGTTTGGCTGGAAAACAGCATAACCTCTATTAGCAAGAAACTGAGCATAAGGATTATAACCCCAGAAATCTCGTGCCCATGGACCACCGTGAATAAACATTACAACAGGAAGATTTTTATGCTCAACGCCTTTTGGTAGAGTTAGATAACCGTGAATAGTCATACCATCTCTTGCTTTATAACTGACAGGTTCCATCGGTGCTAAATATTCAGTCGGAAGATTTGGACGCGATTTGTATAGCAATTCAACCTTTCCGGCTTTTTTATCAAACAAATAAGTTGAACCGGGATCAACATCTCTTGAAACTGACACTATCCATAAATTCTCATCTTCAGTTGATGATGTTAGATTAATATCTCCTTCTGGTAATAATTTTTTTAGTGTGTTGTATACATTTTCAAATTCTTTTGTTTTTGGATATATTCTTCTTTTAGCTCCAACATAAACCGTTGCTATTAATTCATTTGTTTTGTCCGAAAATACTGCGGAAGCTATATCAACTTCATTCATCGGATCTTTTTCAATCAATTTTGTTTTACCTGAGTTAAGATCGAACAGCAATAATTCTGCTTTATCAATATTTTCACCTTTGTTCGAAATAAGATAAAAGCTTTTTCCATCCGGGGTAAATCTAACCGGATTTGCTGTTTCTTCACTTGTAACTTTGTAAATAGATTCGAGTTTCTCACCATTCAATTTTAAGATCTCTGAGCCGCCATCTTCTGTCTGTCTAATTCCAATTCTTAAATTACCATCAATGTCAGTCATCCAACCGGCTATATTCTCTTCATTCTTACGAATAAGTGTTCTTTCGCCCGTTGAGATTTTTAATTTGTAAACGTCGTGCAATTGAGGATTCCTGTCGTTAAGACCAACCATCAATTCGTCTGGTCTTTGTTTTGGTAAATCAATTATCATAGCTCTAACATTTTCCAGTGGCGTAAGGTCTCTTGGATGAGCTACAGGATCCCCTTTTTGGGATGGGTCAACGGCATAAATTCTAAAGTTTTCATTTCCACCTTGATCCTGAACATAAAGAACATATTTGCTATCGTATGACCAAAAGTAATTTCCAATAGGACGTTTCGTATCTGCTGTTAAAGGTCTGGCTTCTTCAAATTTTTGATTTCTCTCTTTAACCCAGATATTCCTGACACCATTAAATGGTTTAAGAAATGTGATATACTTTCCGTCAGGAGATATTTGTGCCCCGGCTAATTCAGGATCTCCGAAGAATATTTCACGATCTATAATCGGCGGCAATTGTGCAATGATGACAGAAGAAAATAAAATCATAAACAATCCTAATGTTAGTTTTTTCATATTTACCCCTATTTATTATGAAATGTTATTCTTGAACAAGCAATACAATAAAAAAGTTTTCACTTAATTATTAGTTCTATTAATTGAATTATGCTAATAGAATTTATAGTAATTAGTAAAATAAAACAAAATTTTTAGAAGTATTTCATCAATAGAGTGCGGGATAAAATCTATTAGATAATTAATTGGAAAGGCTTGATTTTATTGTATA
>CAZEBL010000186.1:0-6393 GCA_964510325.1 uncultured Melioribacter sp.
GATTTTATTAATATTGCTATGTTTTATGCAATAAATTATCAAGCAAAAAAGAAACACATTTTATTTTTTATGTAAGAAAGAAGTTGAAAAAATGAAAAAGTATAAAAAAACGGACTAAAGCTCATTAATACGTTTCTACAATAAAAATATAAAGAAATGAGATAAAAACTTCGAAAACTAATTCTTTTTATTAAATGATATACAGGTACCGCGTAAAATAAGCTGGGTATCTATTATAATATTCCTCGTTTCGAGTTCATCGGGTTCTTTAATACTTTTCATAATAAGATCCATCGAGGCTTCACTAATTAATTGTGTAGGCTGATCTATACAGCTCAATGGTGGTGAGAGAAAATTTTGAACTTCAGCATTTCCAAAACAGATGATATCAATATCATCAGGAATTTTCAATCCAACTTCCGCTGCAGCAATATAAACACCTAATGCTACCGGATATGTAACTGTAAGGAATAAGTCAGGTAAATTCTTTTGATGGTACAATCTCATAAATGCATCATAACCATACTTTTCTCCAAATCCTCCTTCAATTATCCAATCAGAATTAATTTCTATTCCATAAGAATTCATTGCATCAATAAAACCCTGTTTACGATCGCGACCGATATTAATATTTGTATAACCGGCAAGATGACCAATCTTCTGATACCCTAATTTAATTGCATGTTCAATTGCTTTGAATGCTCCCTGTCGGTCGTTAACAGCAACTGAATTTATATTGTCGATTTGAGGGATACGATCTATAAACACAATTGGAATTCCTCTTCGTTTAACCATATTGAAGATTTCATAATCATTTGTTTCCTGAGTAATTGAAATAATAATTCCATCAACCTTCATTGCTAATAGTGTATGAATATGCCGTTTTTCTCGTTCTGGATTTTCCTGTGAGACAGTAAGAATAATCTCATAATTATGTTCAAAGGCAACATTATAAATATGTTCAATAATAGAACCGAAAAAGAAATGGGCAATTTTAGGAATTACTACACCTATTGTGTTGGATTTTCTTGCCGATAAATTACGAGCCATAATATTTGGTGTGTATCCTAATTCTTCTGCAACTTTTTTAATCAGTTTAGTTGTAGCAGGTGAGATGTCCGGATGATTCCTAAGAGCCTTAGAAACAGTCACAGTCGATACGTTTAATCGGTTGGCTATATCATTTAAAGTTATAGCTTTGTCTTTCATAAAATTCTCGATAATATAAATTTCAGAAAAATTTCACAACTTAATCAATTAACTTTATGGTTTACTTTATTGATAACGCAACTTGATTAATAATAATCATATTGTCAAGATTTTTTTTCTATTTGGATTTCTCTACTGGTTGGTCTCTTCTTGAAGAAAACAAAAATTATTTTTCAGATTAAACAAAATTCAATTTCCTTATTCAACTTAACATCAATTCAATTTATTTCTAATCATCTCCTTTTCATTAACAATTAATCCCAAGCCGGGCAACGAAGGAATCATGAGGTGTCCATCTTTGAATTCAAAATAATTCTCGAATAACTTGTCGAGTCCCATTTCCGGTCGTGAACCAGCATATTCCTGAACTCGGGCGCCATTTGGTATTGATGCAACAAGTTGAAGACTTGCCGCTGTAGCAAGTGTTGGGCGAGTATTATGAGTCATTATATACCGATCGAATGCATGAGCCATATAAGAAACTTTTCTACATTCTGAAAAACCTCCGCACTTTATTAAATCTGCATTAATGAAATCGGCTTTTCCAATAGTTATAAGGTCACGCATTTGCCATCTGTTGAATTCATGTTCGCCGGCCATTACAGGAATATCAATAGACTCAACAACCTGTCTGAGTCCTTCGTAATTATGATATGACACGGGTTCTTCCACTGCGGCGATATTAAAATTCTCGTAAAGTTTTTTTATTAAAGTAATCGCGTTTGCCGGTGTGTAGCCATTGTTAAAATCGACAAAGATTTCAATCTGATCGCCGACTGCATTACGAATGGCTTTAACAACTTCAAAAGTATCATCCGGATCTGGATCGACATTTAACTGTCTTATCTGCATTCTCGCTTTGATTGTCTTATAACCTTGTGATACAAAATCGAGTGCGGTTTTAGCCATTGCATCCGGACCTTTTCTCGTCTTTGGATTATCACCTCTTCCAAAACTTCCATATACTCTAATTTTATCAATATTAAAACTTCCGGATATTTTATGAACTGGAAGATTTAATAGCTTTCCCTTTAAATCCCATAAAGCATTATCAATACCGGCAATGGCACCCGGTAATAATCCGGTAGTGCCGGCATCTTCTCCTTTAAATATCATTTGATGCCAAAAATATTCTGTATCAAAAGGGTCTTTGCCTAAAACGATCGGTTTGCATATCTCATTAATTACAGCAGAGGTTAACTTAGGATAATCATGATCTGCTTCACCCCATCCGGAGATTCCTTCGCTGCATTCAATTTTTACAAAAGTTGCATTCCGGAAAACGAATGTATCAAGATTTGTGATTTTAACACCTGACTTATCATTATTAGATTTTGTTTCATAAATTTCTTTTGCAAAGAAATTTGAAATCGGGAATATAGAAGCAGCTGCTCCAAGAGAAATTGTTTTTAAGAATTCATTTCTTTTCATAATAACTCTAAATAGTAATTAAATAAATTTTACTTCGACAGAGGATTTAATAAAATCGGGATCGATTTCAATGCCGAGACCGGGACCTGTTGGTACACTCATTTTTCCGTTTACAGCTTTTAATGAAGAAGTTGGACATATAAACGGAATTTTGTCATCATCACCTTTAAATTCCTGATGTGGTCCACAATTAGGAATAAATGATGCAAAGTGAAGAACATATAAATATCCTAAACCATTACCTGACATATGTGGAGTGCAATCAATACCAGCAGCTTGTGCCATTTTTGCTACTTTTACTGATCGAATCAATCCACCAAAGTAGAGAAGATCCGGTTGAACTACCTGCACAGTATCATTTTCGATCATCCATTTAAACATTCTTAAACTACTTTCCTCTTCGCCTCCGGCAATTTTGATTTCAAGTTTATCGGAAATTTCCTTTGTCTCTTCGTAATAATCGAATGGAACGGGTTCTTCGAAAAAACCATATTTATATTCTTCCATTAACCGACCAATCTTTAACGACATAGGAACATCATATGAACCATTTGCATCTGCATAAATTGTAAAATCATCGCCGAAAGTTTTTCTAACAAGAGGAATTAGTTCTATGTCTCTTTTTGTTGAGGCATCGTCATATCTCATACGTGCACCAAGTCTGAATTTTAATGCGCGGGCTCTGATTGGTTCTACAATCCTTTTTAGATATGCAATTTCGTCTTCAGGTTTGTTTCCTCTTTTTTCGCTTGCCCTGTAAACATCAATATCAGTCCTTAATCTTCCACCAAAAAATTCACTAATGGATTTTCCGGCTACTTTTCCCAACAGATCAAGAATTGCAAATTCTAGGGATGCAACTGGAACCCAGAAGAGTAAACCCTGTTTTTTATAATTACTATCAAAAAGATAAACCTCCGTTAACAGACTTTCTATTTCCCTTGCATCTTTTCCAATAAAAGGGGGAACCACATAATTCAGAAAAACAGGCCAGAGAGTATCCATAAACTTTGGATGGGAAACAGCATATCCTTCAGCTCCATCCTTCGATCTTACAATTACAATATAAACTTTACCATTTTTTATCAACCTGATCGACTCAATTATTACTGGATCTTTAATAAATCCCGCATCAAAAACTTTTTTGTAAACATTATCATCAATAATAATTTTTTTGACCTGATTACTTTTGGTATTACCTGATAATATTCCGGGGAGAGCAGAAGATGAAAGAATAATTGCCGAATTGCTTAAAAATTTTCTCCGATCCATTTTTTTCCTTATCTAATATTACCCGATTGAATAACTTTAATACCGCTTTTGTTATCTACTATCTTAACGGCACCTCTTAAAATATTATTTAGCAGAGAAATATTTTTATTTCCTTTGCCTTCAATTTTGAGGAAGCTATTTACACTTGAATAAATAAGAGACGATTGAATAATTCCTTCATTAATATCGCGGAAAGTAATCGTATTTTCAGAAAGAACACCTTTTCCTATTACCAGTCTGTCAATATCCAACTGTGTTACATCCTCGCAATGAATTGCTGGACGGTGATCCTCAGTTTTCACACTTAATTCAATATTCTTCAATTTGATGTTACGGGCATGCCTAATGTAAAATCCGAAAGATGGAAGCGTTCCCCATTTTGTACTTTCCGGATAATGGTCCTCGAGTTCCGGAATTGATTTAAGAGCATCTTCTTTTGTACCTCCACCAGGGAATTCGAGAATTATATTTTCAAGAGTGACATTTTGAATATTATAACCCGGGATTCCTGTAATTGAGGATCCAATATTTGATTGAATATCAGTTGCAATTACATTGCTGATTGAAACATTTTTAAAAGTTCCTACTCCAGGTTGTGGCTGCCCTTCATAGAAAATTCTTGCTCGGTTACCAAGGCGCATATAGATCGGAACCTGTGTCCCTTCAATAATAATATTTGAGATAGTGATACCTTCCAACATTCCTCCGTCAACCATGCCTAATGTAATACCACTTATTCCTTTAGGAAATCCGAAAATCGGCTCGGTGTCAATACTCGGTTTAACAACCATATTCGATATTGAAATGTTTCTAAATCCGCAGTGAGATTCTGTCCCAAGTTTAATAGCATTACAGTGACTGCTTATAACACAATTAGTTATTACAACATTTTCCGTAATGCTAAATGAAGTGCTTTTCAATGTTATACCATCGTCATCAGTATCTCCAATACAATCCGAGATAATTACATTTCTACAGCCATCTATGTCCATCATATCGTTATTCTGATTAGCATGATTATAAACTCGGATTCCTTTAATAAAAAGATCTTCACAGGCTAGGTATTGCTGCATCCACATTGCAGAATTCTGCATTGTTATATTTTCAATCCGAACATTTTTACATTCGACAAACCTGATTACATAAGGGCGATTTTTATAACGTTCCGGTTTTTCTCTTGTTGTTACCTTGAAAGCACTACCCTGTCCGTCGATTGTACCAGCTCCTCGTATTGAAATGTTCTCTGCTTTTTCTGCATAGAAAATACTATGCTTAAGAAAAGCATCATTATACGATTTCATTTTAGGTTGGAATTCCTTATAGTCCGAAATATTTGTACTTCCCAATAGAATAGCCCCGGTTGAAATATAGATATCTACATTACTCTTTAATTCCAGTGAGCCTGTTAAATATTTTCCTGGCGGTATAATTACTGTCCCGCCGGTAACCGAACATTGATCAATTGCTTTTTGAATTGAAGCTGTCTCAAGTTTTATTCCATCGCCAACAGCACCATAATTTTTTACATCATAAGAAATGTTCTGGCATATCGCTTCATCAATAAAAAATAGAGAGAATACGATTAGCAATTTTAATTTCATAAAATTTCATCCTGACTTAAATTTTTAATTAACAGCTAATATTGAAATACTTTTCCGTCAGCTAATACTTCCTGATTAATCTTATCAAATGTAACATATCTCTTTGTTCTAAGCGCTGCAGTAACCATTATATTAGCAACAGAATGATCATAACCAGCTTCTACAGGTGCATTAGGTTTTTTACGTGAGCGAATACATTGCATCCAGTTAAGCATATGAAATGATGTCATTGGATCAGCACCTGTATTAGCACCGGTCTCAACTTTCAACTCAGAATCTGTAAGATCAATTTCCGGAAGCAGATTTGATTTCATATTCATTGACTTAGCAAATTGATCGGTTAGTCCACCATTTGGTGTAACTTTGTTCGTATCCAGATTTAACTCTCCTCCATTGGAATAATAAATTTCTTTTACACCTCCGGCAGAATTAAACATTCTGGAAGAATAAAGTACTTGAAAACCTTTTGAAAGATCATCTTCCGGACCGTAATCAAAAACAGCAGTCATAGCATCGTAATTTTTTCTTCCATCATTCCACATGTAAATACCACCATTTGCCGTCACACTGCGAGGATATTTTAAGCCAGTAAACCAATGAACAGTATCAATCTGATGGGACATCCACTGACCCGGAATTCCTGATGAGTATGGCCAGAATAATCGATACTCAATATATTTGCGTGCATCCCATGGTTCATAAGGACGATTCATAATATATCTTTTCCAATCAGTATCCAATTCTTTAATCGAACTAACTAATTCCGGACGTCTCCATCTTCCGGGTTGATTAACATTCCATGTCATTTCAACCATTTTAATATCACCGAATTTGCCTGACTTTATAAACTCAAATGCTTTGAGATAATTTGGACCACTTC